>CBJNAT010000001.1:0-21263 GCA_966434585.1 uncultured Gammaproteobacteria bacterium
AGCAGCAACTGACTGAAGCCATCGATGGAACGCAGGGGGCCGCGCAAGTCGTGCGATACAGAATGCACGAATGCTTCGAGCTCCTTGTTGGCGCCCGTAAGCTCAGCCGTGCGAGCCGCGACGCGCTGCTCGAGCTCTGTATTCAGAGTACGCAGCTCCTCTTCGATTGCTTTGTGCTCGGTAACGTCGATGGCGGTCCCGACGATCTGATAGACGCGGCCGTCCGGCTTGCGCGCAAATACGGAATTGCGTGTCAAAAACCAGCGCCACGTTCCGTCAGCGCGCCGGAATCTGCTCATGACCTCGGCGACTTCACCGTCACGCAGCTGCAACACGGTGCGACGAAACGCTGCGACCGTTTCCCGATCTGCCGGATGCAGGATGGTCCGCGCGACTGCCGCGTCCTCGCTGGCGGACAGACGGCCATACCCCAGCGTCTCCGTCATGGCGCGATTGCCGTAAACCCGCCGTTGCTCGTCGAGATCGAAAACGTAGAAGGGATCGGGAGTGACTGCGGCGATCATCTGGATGTACTCCGCACTCTCCACGCGCGCCAACTCTGCGCGCTTGCGTTCCGAGATGTCGCGGTGGATGCCGACCGCGAAGATCGCCTCGCCTCTTTCGCCGCGCCGGACATGTCCGATCGCGGAGACCCAGATGAGGCTGCCGTCGGGACGGATGGCCCGAAACTCGAAATCGTAGTGCGTCAGTTCGGGATCGACGAACACCTGAGCAAATAACGCCTTCGCCTGTTGCCGATCGTCGGCATATACGAAGCGGTCCGCAAATTCCGATCCGGAGGAAGGCGCCCCCTGCGGGTCGCAACCATAGATGTCGAACATCTCTTGCGACCAACTCGAAGTGCCGCGGGCAAAATCGGCTTCCCACACGCCTGCCCGTACAGCAGACAGCACGAGCCTCAATCGTTCCTCGCTCGTCAGGCCTGGAACGTTCCTCGGGAGGATCTGCACGGGTGAGTCTGAGTCGCGAGGCATCGTTGCAGTACGACGAAAAATTAGGTGGCTGCCACCCTAGTCTCGGGCTGGCGACCGTACCCTCGACCATTCGATTGCGCAATCCGTTCTCCTGTCCCCGTTGCAACGCGAGCCCCGGAGGTGTCGAATCCGAACGGCTGATACGATATTCGTTCGCCAGGCCGCCCTACTCGCATGATCTCCGGCTGGATCCTCCTCACCGCCTCGCTCCTCTACGTGGGTGCGCTGTTTGCCATCGCCTGGTGGGGCGATCGGTCACGGTTCTATCCCGAGAATGTCCGTTGGCGGCCGGTGCTCTATAGCCTTGCGTTGGCGGTCTATTGCTCCAGTTGGACGTTCTATGGCGCCGTCGGCACAGGAGTGCGCGAGGGTTTCGCATATCTGCCGGTCTATCTCGGCCCAGTGCTGCTGTTTCTCTTCGGTCATCGCTTCTTCGAACGGCTCGTGCGCATCTCGAAGCAGCAGAAAGTCACAGCGATTTCCGACTTGTTCTCCGCCCGGTTCGGACGCGCACCGCATGTCAGTGCGCTAGTCACCGTGATCGCGCTCACGGGGGCAATTCCATACATCGGCTTGCAGTTGCGCGCGATCGACATGAGTGTCGATGTGCTGCTGAGCCACGATGGCACGGATGGCGAGTTCAGCAGCGAGCTCGTCGCCGCCTTGCTGCTCGCGGGCTTGGCCATCCTGTTCGGCACGCGCGCCGTGGACGCCACAGAACATCACCGCGGCATGGTGCTCGCCATCGCCGCCGAATCGGCGGTCAAGCTGATCGCGCTGACGTGCGTCGGACTCTTCGCGTGGCAGCAGGTCGATGATCGAACCCTTACGGCAACGCTCGAGACGATGGTTGCGAGCACTCCTTCCTCATCGTCTTTCGTCATTCAAACCCTCGTCTCGCTGACGGCGGCGTTCTGCCTCACCCGGCAATTCCAGATAGGCGTCGTCGAATGCGCGGACGCGAACGATGTGCGGCACGCGCGTTGGCTCTTCCCGGGTTACCTGCTCGTGATATCGGCGCTGGTGATCCCGATCGCCGCAGCGGCCCTGCAGCCTGCAGCAGTGAATGAAAGCGCGGGCCCGGATTCGTTCGTGTTATGGCTGCCCGCGCATCAGCAACAGACGTGGCTTGCGCTCCTCGTCTATCTCGGTGGTGTGTCTGCCGCCACGGGCATGGTCATCGTCGCTAGCATCGCGCTGGCTACCATGGTGTGCAACGACATCGTGTTGCCGGCGGTGTGGCGCATGAACCTGCTGGCTTCGAATGCGACTGGGGCCACTCCCATTCTCTGGATTCGGCGCAGCGCCATTCTGTTCGTGCTGCTCGCGGCCTATGCCTTCGTGCAGATGGTGCCCGACGCGGCGAGTCTCGCGTCCATCGGATTATTGGCATTCGCCGCGGCCGCACAGTTTGCGCCGGGGATTTTGGCTGCGGTGTATTGGCCAGGTGCAAGTCGCGCGGGCGTCGTCACCGGACTCGCGTTCGGCTTCGCGATCTGGATCTACACGCTGCTCGTGCCGACGATCGCGGCGGCGACGGGCGCTCTGCCAGAATGGATTTCTGCGGGGCCATTCGGCATGTCGTTCCTCGCGCCGCACTCGCTGTTCGGGTTTCGCATCGACGATGCGATCACGCATGGCGTGTGTTGGTCGCTGTTCTGCAACGTCGGTGCGCTCCTGTTCCTCTCTTGGCGCTTCCCACCACCCATCGGCGAACGGTTGCATGCTGCAACCACGGCGATCTCACCCGAACAGGTCCAAGCGCGTGCTGCAAAGGTGCTGCCGGGCTCCACGAGGGTTGCCGATCTGATGGTCCTCGCGTCGCGCTTCCTCGGTGCGCCCGCGGCCGAACGATTGCTTGTCAACTACTCGAAGGCACAGGGGCGCCGCTATGAGGCTCACGAGCCCGCGGATCTCGGGTTGCTTCACGCAGTGGAACGCGAGCTGGCGAGTGCGCTGGGCTACTCGTCCGCTCGCATGGTGCTCACGAGCACATTGCGCGGGTCCGGCTTGCGCTTGGGTGAAGTCGTTGCCGTGCTGGATGAAGCCTCGCAGAAGCTGCGGTTCAATCGCGAGCTGGTCGAAGCGGTGATGCACAACATGCCTCAGGGCATCAGTGTCGTCGACGCCGACATGAGGCTCGTGGCCTGGAATCAGCTCTATCTCGATCTCTTCCAGTATCCCCCTGGCTTCGTGCACGTGGGGCGGCCGATTGCCGACCTCATTCGGTTCAATGCAGAGCGCGGCTGGTGCGGACCTGGCGATCCGGAGCAACACGTCGCGCGGCGGCTCGACTACATGCGCGCAGGTTCGCAGCACGTGTCGGAGCGGCGCCGCGCCGATGGTCGAGTGATTCAGGTACGCGGCCAGCCTTTGCCGGATGGTGGTTTCGTCATGACGTTCAACGACGTCACAGCGTACAAGCGCATCGAAGATGAGCTGCGCGAAGTCAACGAAACGCTCGAGGAGCGCGTACGCGAGCGGACTCGCCAGCTCGAGACGGCAACGGCCATGGCGCAACAGGCCAATCTCAGCAAGACGCGTTTCGTCGCCGCTGCCAGCCACGATCTGCTGCAGCCGCTGAATGCGGCGCGACTGTTCCTGGGTGCCCTGCGCGCGAAGGGCGGCAGCCACGCTGATGCCGAACATCTCGCAGCGCGCGTGGATGACTCCCTGCATGCAGCGGAAGGCTTGCTCACGGCACTACTGGACATCTCGCGACTCGACCAAGGCGCTGTGCACCCGGTGTCGGCGCACTTCCCAGCCACCGAGTTGCTTGAATCGCTGGAGAAGCAATTCGCGCCCATTGCCGCTCAGCGGGGCCTCACGTTCCGAGCGCATCGTACTCGCGTGTGGACGTACTCCGATCAGCAGATGCTGAGGCGCGTGCTGCAGAATTTTCTGAGCAACGCACTGCGTTACACGCGACACGGCGGCATCGTGCTGGGCTGCCGCTCGCGTTCGGGACGCAATATCGAGTTCGTCGTGTACGACACAGGCCCTGGCATCGCGCCTGAGCATCAGCAGGCGATCTTCGATGAATTCCATCGCCTGGAGCAGCAATCGCCCTGGGGCGAACAGGGTCTTGGGCTGGGCTTGTCCATCTGCGATCGGATGGCGCGAGTGCTGCGAGCTGCGCTGGCCGTGAAGTCGCGGCCGGGGTGTGGCAGCGCGTTCGGCATCGTCGTGCCTCGTGGTGAAGCGCAAACGGCGCCCGTGAAAACAAGCGAACCTACGCCTGCGCTCGACGGCGGTGTCGCCGGCATGCGCGTGCTTTGCATCGATGATGAGCACAGCATTCTAGAAGGCATGCGTGAGCTGCTGCAGCAGTGGAACGTCAGTGTGTTCACTGCGTCGAACGCTCAGGAAGCAACCGCGCTCGCCGCGCAAGATCGCTTCGACGTCGTGCTCGCGGACTATCAGCTGCAGGGTGCCCCGTGTGGTTTGGATCTGCTCGAATCGCTCGTGTTGCGCGCGAAACCGCGCGCGGTAGCAGGTGCACTCGTCACTGCGGACAAGACGGAAGCGGTTGTCGTACGCGCGCGCACCCTAGGCTTCCAGGTCTTGCACAAGCCGGTACGACCGGCAGCACTCAGGGCATTGCTCGCCGCGCTTGCAGCACGCATCAGCGCGCAGGAAGCCGCTCAGGAAAGCGCCGCAGGCGAGTCTGCGTGATCGACTGCGAGCCGCTGTGCGAGCAGCACGGCCTGGGTGCGGTTGTTGACGCCGAGCTTTTGCAGAATCGCTGTCATGTGCGCTTTGACAGTCGCCTCCGACACGTTGAGCTCGCCAGCAATCTGTTTGTTGATCAGACCCGCGAGCAGCATCGAGAGCACGCGAAACTGTTGTGAGGTCAACGTGGCGATGCGCTGTGCGGCCTCGCGTTCATCGGGAGCGAGCGCTGTGCGTGGCGACGAATGTGCCTTGCGTGCAACCGGCGGCATCCAGATGCCACCCTGCAAGACGGTACGCAGCGCCTCTGCGATCGTGGCGCTGGCCGAAGACTTTGGGATGTAAGCAGCCGCGCCATGCGCGAGCGTGCGCGTCATCACTTGCGCGTCCTCCTGCCCCGACACCACGACGATCGGCAGAGAAGGAAAGTGCGTGCGGGCCTGGATGAGCGCACTGAAACCGTGAGCGCCCGGCATCGAAAGGTCGAGCAGCAGCAACTCGAGGTCGGGATACCGCTCGAGCTGTGCAAACAGCGACTCCACCGAATCCGCTTCGAGCACCGCTGCGCCGGGCATGACCTGCATCACCGACAGACGCAAGGCATCCCTGAAGAGCGGGTGATCGTCGGCGAGCAGGACAGTGCGACTCATGCTTGCTCACTCATGTCGAGAAGAAGCACCTCGCGCAGCGATGCATCGGCCTATCTGCGCTGCCGATGCTCCACGAGGTCCTGTACGACCCCAGGATCCGCAAGCGTCGATGTGTCTCCCAACTGCTCATGTTCGTTGGCCGCGATCTTCCGCAGGATGCGCCGCATGATCTTGCCAGAACGCGTTTTCGGCAGTCCCGGTGCCCATTGAATGAAATCAGGCGCGGCGATGGCGCCGATCTCTCGGCGGACCCATTGTCTGAGCTCATCGCGTAAGGCATCAGTCGGTACTTCGCCCGACTTCAGCGTGACATACGCGTAAATTGCCTGGCCCTTGATGTCGTGCGGGCACGCGACCACCGCCGCTTCGGCGACCTTGCTATGCCCGACGAGCGCGCTTTCGATTTCCGCGGTACCCAGGCGATGGCCCGACACATTGATGACGTCATCGACGCGTCCGGTGATCCAGTAATAACCGTCCTCGTCGCGACGGGCGCCATCCCCAGTGAAGTACGTACCTGGGAACGTGCTGAAGTAGGTCTCGATGAACCGGCTGTGATCGCCGTACACCGTCCGCATTTGCCCCGGCCAGCTGTCGAGCAGCACGAGATTACCCTCGCCCGGCCCTTCGATGGTGCGGCCTTCGTTATCGAGAAGCGCGGTGCGAACGCCAGGCAACGGCCGCGTGGCGGAACCCGGTTTGAGCGCCGTCGCACCCGCAAGCGGCGCGATTAGCGTGGCGCCCGTTTCGGTCTGCCACCACGTGTCGATAACGGGGCAACGCTCCTCACCGACGACGCGGTGATACCAACGCCACGCTTCCGGATTGATGGGCTCGCCCACCGTACCCAGCAGTCGCAGGCTCTTGCGGCTCGTGCGCTTCACCGGCTCATCGCCTTCGCGCATCAGCGCCCGAATGGCTGTCGGCGCCGTGTAGAAGATCGTCACGCGATGACGGTCGATCACTTCCCAACAGCGGGACGCATTCGGATAGGTCGGTACCCCTTCGAAGACCAGCACTGACGCAGCATTCGCCAGGGGGCCATACACCACGTACGTATGACCGGTGACCCAACCGACGTCGGCGGTACACCAGAACAGATCGTTGTCATCGCAGCCGAAGAGCAGATCGAACGTGTGCGCAGCGTAAGCGAGATAGCCGCCGGTCGTGTGCAGCACGCCCTTTGGTTTGCCTGTCGACCCTGACGTATAAAGGACGAAGAGCGGATCTTCGGCGTTCATCCGCTCGGGCGCACACGTCGTCGATTGCCGCGACACGAGTTCATCGAAGCGCAAGTCACGCCCTGGCTGGTACGAACACGAGTACCCGGTGTGATTCACGACGACCACGTGTTCGACGCACGCGAGTGCATGCTCGCGCAGCGCCGTATCCACATTGTCTTTGAGAGGAACGCGACGACCGCCGCGCAAGCCTGCATCGGCGGTGATGACCAGCTTCGATTGGCAGTCAGCGATTCGACCTGCGAGCGATTCCGGCGAGAAGCCCCCGAATACCACGGAGTGCACCGCGCCGATACGCGCACAAGCGAGCATCGCTACGGCTGCTTCCGGGATCATGGGCAGATAGATCGTGACTCGATCGCCCTTGCGGACACCCAGCTCCCGCAAGGCGTTGCCGAAACGGCAGACGCGCTCATGCAGTTCGCGATAGGTGATGGCGTAGGCGCTGCCCGGCTCATCGGGTTCGAAGACCAGCGCATTGCGGTCGGCGTGTTCCGGCAGATGCCGATCGAGGCAGTTGACGCTCGCGTTCAACTCGCCATCGTCATACCAGCGAATGCGAAAGTTCGCGCGATCGAAGGACACGTCGCGCACGCGCGAGAACGGCTTCACCCAGTCGAGGCGCTTGCCGACTGCAGCCCAATAGCTGTCCGGATCACGTTCGGCGAGCTCGTAGAGCGCAGCGCATGCTTCGAGACGAGATGCCCGCGAAGGCTGAGGCAGGGATGACTCCACGATTGTTCTCCCAGGTGAAATTCGTGCGAAACGGAACGCTGCTAATCGCAGCGGCCCTCACCCGCCGCTCACGCGTCGACCTCTCCCGCAACCGGGAGAGGTGAAGAAACATGCGACCGCTGCATTCGAGCGCGTCCCCTCTCCCGGTTGCGGGAGAGGGACAGGGTGAGGGCCCTCCCCACTAGCTTCACTCGCGCCTCCCCACACGCGGTATTCGACTTTGGTCGAAGGCGCCCTCCCAGCCGCGCTTGTAAGCTGCGGCACACTGCCCTGTTACGACAGGACATTTCGCTCGCCGTGCGCGCGCAACTAAAAAGTTTGAGGGGGTTACATGTCCAGCAACGCAAGCACGATCGACCATGCGGTGGAGACCGGCATCGACCGGCAGCACCGCAAGGTCATCTTCGCTTCTTCGCTCGGCACCGTCTTCGAGTGGTACGACTTCTATCTGTACGGCTCGCTCTCGGCGATCATCTCGAAACAGTTCTTCTCGGGCGTGAACGAGACCACGGCCTACATTTTCGCGTTGCTCGCGTTCGCGGCCGGCTTCTTCGTACGCCCATTCGGCGCGCTCGTGTTCGGCCGGCTCGGCGATCTCATCGGTCGCAAGCACACCTTCCTCATCACGATTCTCATCATGGGTATCTCGACGGCTGTGGTCGGCTTGCTGCCCAGCTACGCCTCGATTGGCATTGCAGCCCCGATCATCCTGATCTCACTGCGGCTGCTGCAGGGCCTGGCGCTTGGCGGCGAATACGGGGGCGCGGCAACGTACGTGGCCGAGCACGCACCGTTTCACAGACGCGGCCTCTACACGAGCTGGATTCAAACCACCGCGACGCTGGGTCTGTTTCTGTCGCTGCTCGTGATCATCACGTGCCGTGTCACATTGGGCGATGACTTCGAGACCTGGGGTTGGCGCATCCCATTCCTCGTCTCGATCCTGCTGCTCATCGTGTCCGTGTACATCCGCCTGCAGCTGCAGGAGTCACCGGCATTTCTCGAGATCAAGAACGAGGGGAAGTTGTCGAAAGCGCCGCTCACGGAAGCCTTCGGCAACTGGAAGAACCTGCGCATCGTGATCCTCGCCTTGGTCGGCGCCACGGCCGGACAAGCCGTGGTGTGGTACGGCGGTCAGTTCTACGCGTTGTTCTTCCTCGAGAAGATCCTGCAGGTCGATGCGAAAGCAGCCAATCTCATCATTGCCGCTGCCCTGGTGCTCGCCACGCCGTTCTTCATCTTCTGGGGCGCGACGTCGGACCGCATCGGTCGTAAGCCGATCATCATGGCGGGCTGCATCCTGGCAGCGCTGACATACTTCCCCACGTTCAAGGGCCTCACGCACTTCGCGAATCCAGCGCTCGAACGTGCTGTTGCGACTGCACCGATCACGGTCGAAGCAGATCCGAAAGACTGCTCGTTCCAGTTCGATCCTATCGGCAAGAAGACCTTCACGAACTCGTGCGACGTCGCCAAATCATCGCTCGCTAAAGCCGGCGTGCCTTACGAGACGCAGGACACCACCGGCGTTGCCCGCGTGCGGCTCGGTGACGGACCCAACGCCGTCTACATCGACTCGTTCGCGGGTAACACCTTGGACAAGGGAGGCTTCACGGCCGCGAACACCGAGTACGCGACACGCCTGAAAGCAGCGCTTGCCAACGCCGGCTACCCGGCCAAGGCAGACATGTCGCAAGTCAATTATCCGATGGTGATCCTGCTCTGCTTCTACCTCGTGTTCCTCGTGACGATGGTGTACGGCCCGATCGCCGCGTGGCTGGTGGAGCTCTTCCCCACTCGCATCCGCTACACCTCGATGTCCCTGCCCTATCACATCGGCAACGGCTGGTTCGGTGGCTTCCTACCGGTCACGAGCTTTGCGATCGTCGCGGCCACGGGCGACATCTACAAAGGACTGTGGTACCCGATCATCATCGCTGTTATGACCGCAGTGATCGGGACGCTGTTCTTGAAAGAGACGAAGGACGAGCACTTGAAGTAGCCACTTTCGTAGGGGCTACACGTTGCCCGGCGTCTACACAAGCACCTTCGGTCTGTGTGGAGAACCCGCGCATGCGCATGCACCGCGCCGTTTTGGCGGCTATCGACTCGCAACAAACAGTACGTAGCAAGCTGCTGTCCACGTTGGTTGCCGCTGCGCTGGTGACGATGTACTCGCCGCCAGCGGCGCACGCGGCTGCGATCGATCTGCATACCGCGACCGTTGCCGATCTCAACGCGGCATTCGAAGCCGGCACGCTCACCTCGGAGAAACTCACCAAGGCGTATCTCGCTCGGATCGAGGCCTATGACAAGCAGGGCCCGAAGATCAACACGGTTATCACGCTCAACAGCAAAGCGCTGAAACAGGCGAAACAGCTGGATGCCGAGCGCAAGGCCGGCAAGGTGCGTGGGCCGCTGCACGGCATTCCCGTCATTTTCAAGGACAACTTCGACACCATCGACATGCCGACGACGGCCGGTTCGCAACTGCTGGCGGGCTCGATGCCGCCGGATGATGCGTTCACGGTGAAGAAGCTGCGCGACGCGGGCGCGATCATTCTGGCGAAGGTGAATCTGTCCGAATTTGCCGGCGGCGGCGGCAGCGTCAGTGGCGCGAAAGATCCGGCCGTGCTGAAGGCCGGCACCATTCCCAACGGCGAAAGCACCATGGGCGGACAGACACTGAATCCGCACGACCTGACGCGAGGTCCTGCAGGTTCGAGCGGCGGCACAGGCGCAGGCCTTGCTGCCGTGTTTGCACAACTTGGCATGGGTACCGATACGGGCGGTTCCGTGCGCGGCCCCAGTTCGGTGAATGGCATCGTCGGTCTCAAGCCCACGCATGGCTTGTTGTCGCGCGATGGCATCGTGCCGCTCGCACTGACATTCGATACCGGCGGACCGATGGCCCGCAGCGTCTATGACATTGCGGTGTCGCTGAACGTGATGGCCGGCGTCGATCTCGCCGATCCCGCCACGCAGAAGAGCGTGGGCAAAGTCGCGAAGGACTACACGGCCGCGCTGCAGACGGGATCCCTCAAAGGTGCGCGCATTGGCGTCGCGAGAGACTTCACCGGCAGGAATCCGGAAGTGGATCGTGTGTTCAACGAAGCGCTCGCCACGCTCACGAAGCTCGGTGCGACTACCGTCGACTTCAACTACCCGGCTTACATGCTGGAGGGTCGACTGGGCGTGTCTTCTCTCGTGATGGCATCGGAGTTCAAAGCTCAGATTGCCGACTACCTGCAAACCACGGCGCCGAAGTATCCCAAGACACTGGATGATCTGGTGACGCTGGCGAACGATCCGAAGACAGGATATCGCAGTCCCCAGAAAGCGTTCGCACTCAAGTACACGCAATCGGTCGCGCTGGACTTGAACGATCCGATCTATCTGGCGGCGAAGAACGATGGCTTGCAGATGATCACCAGCGCCGTCAATGGTGTGATGCAGAAGTACCAACTCGATGCGATCGTGTATCCGACGAATCCAGCGGCAGCGGCACTCATCAAACCGACGAGCGACCCGAGGCCGACTGGACCGACCGATTCGCCCACCAACATCGCGAACCAGACCGGCTATCCAGATCTGATCGTGCCCGCAGGCATGACCAAGGATGGTCTGCCAGTGACGATCTCCTTCTTCGGCCCGGCGTTCAGTGAAGCGAAGCTGCTGGGCTACGGCTATGACTTCGAGCAGGCGACGAAAGCGATGCGCTTGCCCAAGAGCACGCCGGCGCTGCTAACCGATAGGCTGTGAGGAGCACTCGGGCACCGCTCACATCGCTGCCGATCTCGTCGGAGCCGCTCCAAGCTATTTTTGCCAAAACGTCCTTGTGACGAGCACCAGCAACGGGAAAATTTCCAGACGCCCCAGGATCATCGCCAGCACGCAGATCCAGCTCTGAAAATCCGTGAGGCTCGCGTAATTCGTCGAAGGTCCGACGGTACCCAATCCCGGACCCATATTGTTGATGCACGCGATGATCGCGCTGAACGCGGTGGTGAAATCGAGACCTGAGAGCAGCAACACGAAGGTCAGTGTCACCACACTGGCGAAGTAGAGGAACGTGAAGCCCAGGACGGCAGCAGGCAGCGTATCCGGCATCGGGCGGCCAGCGATGCGCAGCGGCAGGAGCGCTCGCGGATGCACGAGCTGCTTGATCTGATTCGCGGCCTGTCGCCAGATCACTAGCGAACGGATCATCTTGATGCCACCGCCCGTCGAGCCGGAGCTGACAGTCACACAGCTCAAGTACAACATCCACATGGGCACGAACACCGGCCACGCCGCGAAGTCTTGCGTCGCGTAGCCGCAGTCCGTCGCGATCGTCACCACGTTGAACGTCGCGTGACGGATCGCCTCCGAGAAGCTGTCGTATGTGCCGGTCACGAACAGATAGATCCCCACGCCCAGACAGCTGACCGCGAGCAGACCGATGACGTGTCGTGCCTCCGCATCGTGGGCATAAGGGTGCAAGCTACGCGAACGCAGCACCATGAAATGCGTAGCGAAGTTGAGTGCCGCGAGAAGCTGAAAGATCGTGAGCACGACTTCGATGGCCACCGAGTCGAAATGGCCGACGCTGGCGTCATGCGTCGAGAAGCCGCCCAATGACATCGCGGAGAACGCATGACAGATGGCATCGAACCAGCTCATGCCCGCGGCCCACAGACATACCACACACGACGCCGTGATGCCCGCGTAAACCAGCCACAGCGCCTTCGCCGTCTGCTCGATCCGCGGCGTGAGCTTCGAGTCTTTCATGGGCCCGGGCGTCTCGGCTTTGACGAGCTGCATGCCGCCGACACCGAGCAGCGGCAGGATGGCCACAGCGAGAACGATGATGCCCATCCCGCCAAACCACTGTACGAGATGTCGCCACAAATTGATGGAGGGCGGCATGGCATCAAGACCGGTGAAGATCGTCGCGCCCGTCGTCGTGAGCGCGGAAGCCATTTCGAAGTACGCGTCCGTGAAGCTCAGCTCGCCGCGGAAATGCAGCAGCAGCGGCAGACTCGCGATCAGTGGGATGAGCGTCCACGTCAGCGCGACCAGGAGCACGCCGTCGCGAATCTTCAGTTCGCGCTTGCGATGACGTGTCACCGCCCACGTGAGCCCTCCGCCCACGATCCCGATGGCTGATGCATGCACGAAGGCAGGGATGGCAGCGTCGTGCCCCGAATAGACGCCCAGAACGAGCGGCAGCAGCATGGTCGCGCTGAACACCGTGATGACGGCCGATAGTACGCTCGCGAGCGGCAGGATGGTGTCGGCCAGACCGCCGATTCGGGCCATCGACAGAAGTTCGCCTGAAGCACGCCCAGTCGCTGAGGCGCGTTCTCGTGCGGAATGCAATGCAGAGCCTTACTGAGCTGCGAGCGAGACGCCCGGAATGGCGACGTTAGCGTCAGCCGTGTGAGCACGGCGTGAGTTTTAGGTAGTGGAGACGAGCGTTTACGTGGGTGGTCAGCCGCGCGCTCCGATGCAGCGCAGGATTAGTCCGCGCCTGCGAACGCATAGTAGAGACGCCAGGCCACAACAGCGACGCACGTGACCAGAAGGAACAGCACAACGCCGGCGACTTGCATGAGGCGACCGCGAGCAACAGCGGCATCGCCGCGGAGAACCTGTGTATCGCGGACGACGCGCGAGCCAGGCAGCGGCCACTGCGCTGCGCGACGAACGCCCATACCCGAACGCCAAAGGAACACAGCGAGCCCCATGATTGCCACGCAACCGCTACCGAACGTCCATGCAAATGCGGTGAGCAACTGAGCTTGTGCGACAGCGGCTGGAAGGTGCTTCAGCCCAGCGAACCAGCGCTGCGACACGAACCAGAGGACCACGCCCAGTACCAGCGCGACGATCACAACAGCAAGCGCTGTTACGCGGAGTTTTGGATCGGCCCGTTGCACGTCCATGGAGTGCGCGGCCTAAAACTGCCTTTGAGTGGCGCCGCTACGGGAGCCGAACAAAGGTACTTTGCTCACCTGCTCCGCTCGAGAGGCTCGTCATGCTGCCGCAGATTGGTGGTCGGCGTCCCTTTTCATGCCGCATGCATTACGGCGCGCCGGACCGGCTGCGGAAGCTCGGATTCGATGAACATCTCTTCGGGATACAGATAGTCTTCACCGGACTCATCGACGACCCGAAGCTGACCGAGCTTCCGCGCCTTGGCATCAGGAACGGCAACGTAGATCTTTCTGCGCTCCAGCGAGACTTCGTAGCCAGAGTTGTTCAGGCAAATGACAAGTCGTGATTTGGCCATGGCGTTCTGTGCCTACAGAATGTGTTTGATCTTGAACTCTTTGCGACCGAGTCCGGTTGCCTCATACCAATGAATCTCGGCCCTGACGATCTCGCCGTTGCCGCGACGCACGTCGGCAACCCCCTTCCTCTTCCTCCCATCTCCCGCGGCCGTATCTCTTCTGCAAGCGCTGTAGCTCTCGAATCCCGGAGCTGGCCGCTATTGTCTCGATCTCCGTTATCGGTCCGATGATCTGGAGCTGCATGCGGCAATGCTTTCAAAGATTCTGGGGCCGGGCAACTGAATCAAAATAAGTCTGTCCCTGACCCTTCTACATGATTGCGATGCAAACGCTACCGAGCGCCCGCGCAAATGCGGTGAGCAAATGAGCTTTTTGCGGCTGCGGCTGGAAGGTGTTTCAACCCAGTAAACCAGCGCTGCACCACAACCCAGAGGATCACGCCCAGTACCAGCGCGACGATCACAAGAGCGACGGCCGTTACGCGGGGTTTCGGATCGGCCCAAGTCGTTCAAACGCGCAGCAAGGCGCTGTTGGACAGGTGTCTCTCAACGCGCCGCCGGATACACCTTCCTGCCCATGAACCAAGTCTCCACAACCTTCGTTGCTCCGATCTTCTCCGGACGACCCTCGTCCCCGAGCGCGAGAATGTTCTGATCGACGATGATGAAGTCGGCCGACTTGCCGGCTTCGAGAGATCCAATCTCGGATGCACGGTTCAAGGCGTGCGCGCCGTTGATCGTGTACGCGTCAACGAGGTCACGTATGCTCAATCGCTGCCATGGACTGAGCGGAGGCAGTCCATGCCTTGCGCGCGTGACCCCGATCTCCATGTTCACGAATGGCTGAGGATCCTTCGTGAGAACGGGTGCGTCCGATCCTGCCGCCAAAATGACGCCCGCGTCCTTTGCTGTCTTTGCTGGATACGTGCAACGCTCGTAGTAGCTGTTCGGATCGTGCAGAGCTTCGTGGCTGTTGCCTGACACCTTGTTGATGAAGGGAATCGTGCTCAGGTCGTAGCCCTTGGGCTCCGCGTACATCCAACTGTACGTAAATGCTGCGTACAGGCGGTTCTTTCCAATCCTCCGAAGATCCTCTGGAGCAGCGCACTGGATATGAGCCAGAGTGTCAGGTTGCGTGGAAATGCCATCAGCGGCGCGCGCCGCCTCGATCGCCTCGATCGCCATCCGAACGGCCGCATCGCTGATCGTGTGGATATGAAGCGTATAACCAGCCAAATGAGACCGCTTCACATACTCCCGGAATAGGGCGGGGGCATGCGTCGGAATTCCATAAGAGATGGCGCATTGACCGGGATGATAGCCATAAGACTCGATGTACTCCGAGATTTGCACCGGCGTCGAGTATTCCATGGGTCGAGCGCGAACGTAGGCGCACTCAGGCGAAGCCACGTCCACATAACCCTTCACCAACAAATCGCCGTTTGCATCCTTGTCGAAAATGGGCTGCAGATACGGTTCCGGGCGTAGCGAGGCACCCAACGTCGGCGGCACATTGTTGGGATTCGCCTCCATGCCGCCATCGGCGAAAATCTTCACTGCATCCGCACGGGTGAGTGGATTGGCGGCGTACTTCTGGCGCACCCGATTGGCCTGTGCAAACAGCTTGTCCCAATCTATCCGCCACGACTCGACATCCCTGAATTCCTCAGGCTCCCAATGCTGAGCCACGTTCAGCCGGAACGTCAGTTGATCCTTCCGGATCAATGCGTCGTAGACATCGTATATGCTGGTACCACCCGACTCACCGGCGATTGACGCCGAGGCGTCCTGTATAGCGGTGATTCCCGCGCTGTTGAGCCGTTGTGCCAGTCTCTCGGGCTCCCGCAGCAATTTTTCGAGTTCCTCGCGAACAGCACCACTCGTATCGATCGGCTCTATGCCGTCCTCCTGGATGTCACCGCTCGGCTCGCCACTCGCATCCACACCGACAACCGCCTTGTACTGGGCAAAGTCGGTGTCCAGTGTCTTCTTCGAATACCCGACCACTTCGCCTTTCGCATTCCTCGCCCTGGCCAACGCCACACTATTGAAAGCCGCATGGTGGAAATCCCAACCGATCATCATGATGGGGTGCTGAGTGGATGCGGCATCCAGTGCGGCTCGCAAGGTCGGGTGCCGAAGGTCGGTTTGATTCCCGGCGGCGTACTCCCACTGTGATACCGACACCCAATATCCCGGCGGTATGTGCAGTTTCTCGATACAGCCGCGCACGGTCGCGGCGATCTCCGCCAGGGTTTTCGGCTTTGCCTGCAAACTGCAGCCGCCAAAATCGACAATGCCGATGGGATGAATGTGGACATCGATCAGGCCGGGAAGAACGAGCTTGCCGCCGGCATTCTTCACCTTCGTCTTCGGCCCGATGTACCTGGCCACCTCGGCATCCGATCCGGCGAAGATGATCTTGCCCTCGCGTACTGCCAGGGCCTGCACCGTGCGCCGTGCGCCATCCGCCGTGTAGATAACACCTCTGGTGAGCGCGAAATCCGCCAGCTCCACGCTGGCATTGGCGACCGCAGGCTGCGCAGCATGCACACCGGGTGAGCCTGCACAGACTGTCGCAACGATCATTACGGCCATCGCGTGCCGAGGAGCGGGCCGGTAAGCCGGTCGTCGCATCGTAATTGCGCCTGAGTTCAACATCGTATCGTTAGTCTCAATCGATCTGCAGCGGCGTCGGAATGGGTGAATGCGCGAGTCGATATATCCCTCCTGCCTGAACGAATCACACGAGGGCTGCTACCGACTAGGATCAAGTAGTCTCACAGAGAGAGCAGTTGCGTTGCACTCTTTCTTTTTCGCCTACGAAGGGTTAGCCGTGCTCTAGCAGCCTGTCGGACTTAGGTGATCGTAGCGAATGGCGCAAGGCCTCTGCTCCGCGGCTCTCGTGCGTCCTGCACAGCAGAGTCCGGTCACGCGTTTCACGCTACATCATGTCCGTCCGATGAATGTTCGCCAGCTCTTCAGCGCCGTGATGTCTTCTGCATCCTTCACCGCAATCGCCTCGCAAACGAAGCCGGGCGCAGAGCTGCCGTCCTCCAAGAGCACTTTACCGATCCCGAGTGGACTCGGAATTCCAGCGACGAATGAACCGAATCGCTCCGACGGTACGGCCCAGATTTCAACATCGATGCCGGCGCCGCCTTCTCCCACGCGTACGAGTCCAGGTCGTTGTGGCGGTCCGCCGGCTAACGCGTAGAAGCGATAGATCGGTGCGGTACGCGTGGCGCGTAGCAGGTAGGCATGGCGTTCGCGCAGTTGATGATTCAGCGGCAACCCGTGCATGTGTGCGCCGCAAACCACGACGGGAATGAAGCCGTCTCGCAACCCTGCGCTAGAGGGTGGCAGCGGCGTTGTCTGATTGGTCGCGCCGACCGTCTTGGAAAACAGCGGATGCATGCGCGCCCCCAGCGCGAGCAAGCCTTCGTCATAACCCGCAGGAGCGGCGAGCGTCACGCCGAACGGCAAACCGTCGCCACGGAATCCTGCCGGAATCGCGAGCCCTGCCAGATCGAGCAGGTTCATGTAGTTCGTGTAGTAGCCCAGGCGCGTGTTGAGCTCGATCGGGTTGTCGTTCACTTCCTCGATGCGGTAGATCGTTGGTGCAGTCGGCGTGAGCATCACGTCGATGTTTGCGAACAGCGTGGCGACTAGGCGTCGCAGCTCTTCCAGGCGGTATTGCGCGGCAAATGTGTCGGCCGCGCTCGGCTTGCGGCCGCCTTCGATAATGGTGCGCGTGACAGGATACAGGCTCTCGGGTTTCGCATCGATGAAGTCGCGGATCGCGACATACCGCTCAGCGATCCATGGACCGTGATAGAGAAGCTTTGCGGCGTCGATGAATGGTGAATAGTCGATCTCGCAGATCGCCGCGCCGTTGCGTGCGAAGGCCTCGACGGCGGCGGCGAACAAGCGCGCGTACTCCGTGTCGCCGAAGAACTGTAACTGGTCCTTGCGCGGCACGCCCACGCGCAAGGGATCGGCACTGAGCACGCGCCCGAGTCCGGCGGTGGCCGAAAGCTTGCGTGAGTATGGATCGGCGGCATCGAACTGCCCCGCGACGGCGAGCACGCGTTCGGCGCAATCAGCACTGCCTGCGAAGATCGACATGCAATCGAGAGATCGACACGCAGGCAACATGCCCCGAGAGCTCAGTCGGCCGCGCGATGGTTTCAAGCCGACGATGTTGTTGAAGCCGGCAGGCACGCGCCCTGAACCGGCTGTATCCGTGCCCAATGCAAAACTCACGAAGCCTAGTGCAACGGCCACGGACGATCCGCTGCTCGAGCCGCCGGATACATAGAGTGGGTTGAAGCTGTTGCCGCATGCGCCGTATGGCGAGCGTGTACCGATGAGGCCGGCTGCAAATTGATCGAGGTTGGTCTTGCCGAGCGGAACCGCGCCGGCCTCGATGAGTCGCTGCACGGCAAAGGCCGATTCGGTCGGGGTGTATGCGAAGTCGGGACACGCGGCCGTGGTCGGCACGCCGGCGAGATCGATGTTGTCTTTGATAGCGAACGGCACACCGTAGAGCGGCAGCTCATCCGGCGAGCGCCTCTCGAGCGCCGCTGCCCGCGCCAAGACGTCCTGGCGCGACAGCCGAGTGATCCACACGTGATCCGCGGGAGTTGCATCCATCGCATCCAGCAGGTGCTCGAAGAACTGTGTCGGCTTGAGTCCATCGCGATACGCAGCCAGCAGAGCGTCAATCAGCAACGTCATGGGTTTCATGTTTTGGAGCATCTCTTTACGACCTGAGCCCTTCGACAACCTTTCAAGACACAGCCGCTGTCGCAGCTGGCCCTCACCCGCCGCTGCGCGTCGACCTCTCCCGGAACCGGGAGAGGTGAAAGCTCACGAGCAGCGGGCGAGGGACTGGGCCTGTCGAAGCGCTCTTGAGTTTCCAGATGAACGGAATATTTCGGAGTCTCTCTAACGTTCCGACGCTTTCAGTACGAGCAGCACGTCGCCCGCTCGCACCGTCTGCCCTTTCTGGCAACGCACGTCGCTGACCACGCCGTTTTCATCGCTGAGCACCGGTATCTCCATCTTCATCGCTTCGAGCACGAGCAGTTCGTCGTCGGCCTTCACCGGATCACCGGCTTTGACGTTCACCTGCCAAACGGTGCCGCTCGTCACCGCGGTAATCGCAATCCCATCCACCGGTGCTGCTTCCGAATCGGCAGCAGCGGTTGCCTCGCGCGCACCCTCTGAATCGAACGTGAGCTGTCCGTTCTGCCGCCACCGTTCACGCTCCGCTTCGAATGCCGATTGCTGACGGCTCTTGAAGGCGTCAATCGATGCGCGGTTCTGGATCAGGAATGCGTGATAGTCAGCGAGCCGCAATGTCGTGTGCTCAACGCACAGCTCGAAGCGACCTTGGACGAAGTCCTCGCGCAGCTTCAGTAACTCATCCGCAGACACCGGATAGAAGCGAATCTGATCGAAGAACCGCAGCAGCCATTGCTTGCCGTCGATGAAGTTGCGCGTCTGCCGATAACGATTCCACATCTGCACCGTGCGGCCGACGAACTGATAACCGCCCGGCCCTTCCATGCCGTAGACGCAGAGATACGCGCCGCCAATCCCGACCGCGTTCTCCGGTGTCCACGTGCGTGCCGGGTTGTACTTGGTCGTTACGAGTCGATGACGCGGATCGAGCGGCGTCGCGACCGGCGCGCCGAGATACACATCGCCCAGCCCCATCACGAGATAACTCGCTTCGAACACGATGCGCTGCACGTCTTCGACGCTGTCGAGTCCGTTGATGCGACGAATGAACTCGATATTGCTCGGGCACCACGGCGCATCGGGACGCACGGACTGCATGTACTTTTCGATAGCAACGCGCGTTGCTGGATCGTCCCAGGACAACGGCAGATGCACGATGCGGCTGGGTACTTCGATTTCATCGAGTGTAGGCAGGTGGGTTTCGGCGCTTTGCAGTTGAGCAAGCAGCTCGCGTTGCGAGATCACGCGTGGATCGTAGTGCACCTGCAGAGACCGAATGCCGGGCGTGAGCTCGAGCACGCCAGGTAAGGCCATCTCTTGCAGCTTCTGCATCAACGCGTGTACGCGGAAACGCAACTCGAGATCGAGGACTGGCGGGCCGTATTCGATGAGGAGGTAGTCGTCGCCGGCTTGGCGGTAACAGACGGCAAGGGTGGTGCTTGTAGTCGGCAGAGAAGCCAATACAGAGCGTCCCCTCTCCCGGTTCCGGGAGAGGGACAGGGTGAAGGTACTTCCGGACATCGCTCCGCGGCCCTCACCCGCCGCTCTCGCGTCGACCTGCCCCGCAACCGGGAGAGGTGAAGACACTGCGCGCAGTCCTTCTTCTTGCACAATTTCGAACTCGCGAGCTTCATCCACGCTCACGCACACGAACCGCACCTTATCCCCCGGCCGCAGCTGCCCCAACTTCCACCGCTCCGCTCTCACCACAGTCGCAGGACACACAAACCCACCGAGACTCGGCCCATCGGGCCCGAGAATGACAGGCATGTCACCCGTGAAGTCGATGGACCCGATTGCATACGCGTTGTCGTGAATGTTCGAAGGATGCAACCCCGCTTCACCACCATCCGCTCGCGCCCACTGCGGCTTCGGTCCAATCAGGCGAACACCGGTGCGGCTCGAGTTGTAGTGCACTTCCCAAGCGGCGTCGAAGAACGTGTCGATGTCGGTGCTCGTGAAGAAGTCCGGCGCGCCGTGCGGGCCGTACAGCACAGCGATCTGCCATTCGCGCCCGTACTGCGGAATGAGATCGCTCGGACATGCGCCCGCGGCGACAGCGCTCGGCCCTGCAAGTCGCAACGTGTCGCCCGCGCGCAATGCGCGACCTGCGTGCCCACCGAACTGGCCCAATGTGAATGTGGAACGGCTGCCCATGTATTCGGGCACATCGAACCCACCAGCAACCGCGAGATAGGTACGCTGACCGACGCCGTGCGCGCCGCGAATCTTCAACACGCTGCCAGCGCGCACCACAACACCCGACCACATTGCAAACGGTTTGCCGTCTAGCTCTGCGCGAATGGGCGCGCCCGTCAGTGCAATCGATACGTCGCAATTGAATTTCAGCGTGGGGCCCGTCGCGGTGATCTCGAGGCCTGCCGCAGAGTCGTCGTTGCCCACGAGTCGATTCGCGATGCGAAAGGCCAACGAGTCCATTGGACCTGAGGGCGGCACGCCGATATCCCAGTAACCGATGCGGCCCGGGTAATCCTGCACGGTCGTGTGAGTGCCGGGTTGTGTCACATCGATCGTCTGTGGCCGGTAATCGAAACTCGCGAGGTATCGCGTGTACTGCTCACCTGCTGCAAACACCAGCGTCTCGAGCACGGCGCGCAAATAGTCGAGATTCGATTCGATGCCGTACACCTGCGTTTGCGCCAAGGCGGCCTGCATCTTCGCGATCGCCTCCTTCCGTGTCGGCGCAAGCACGATGAGCTTCGCAAGCATCGGGTCGTAGAAAGACGAGACCTCCGTGCCTGTTTCTACCCATCGATCGACACGGATGTCGTTCGGCCACTGCACATGCGACAAGAGGCCACTCGATGGCCGGAAGTTTTGTGCGGGATCCTCAGCATACAGCCGCACTTGGATGGAGTGACCGCGCGGGACATGTCGATGGTTTGCGAGATCGGGCGGCTCGTTCGCCGCGACGCGCAACATCCAT
>CBJNAT010000002.1:0-18768 GCA_966434585.1 uncultured Gammaproteobacteria bacterium
GCAGCAGAAGGTCGCGCCGCTCGAAGCGCTGACGATGCTCGCAGCGATCGAGATCTACAACAAGCCGCAAACGCGCTTCGCCGCGACGTTCGTGCAGCAGGGCCTCATCGGCTGTGTCGTGCGTACGATCAACGCGAAGATTCCCACGCTGGAGGAGATGCAGCTGCCGGCGATCTTGAAAGACGTGGTGATGACGAAGCGCGGTCTCGTCATCGTCGTCGGCGGCACGGGCTCCGGTAAATCGACCTCACTCGCGGCGATGTTGAACTATCGCAATGAGAAATCGCGCGGTCACATCATCACGATCGAAGATCCGGTTGAGTATGTTCACAACCACAAGGGTTGCGTGATCACACACCGCGAAGTGGGCGTGGACACCGAGAACTGGCACACCGCGCTGAAGAATACGCTGCGTCAGGCGCCGGACGTCATCCTGATCGGCGAAATCCGCGACCGCGAGACGATGGAATACGGCATCCAGTTCGCCGAGACAGGTCACCTGGTGTTGGCCACGCTGCACGCCAACAGCGCCAACCAGGCGCTCGATCGCATCATCAACTTCTTCCCCGAAGAGCGCCGCGAGCAGTTGTTGATGGACCTGTCGCTGAACATCCGCGCGCTGATCTCGCAGCGCCTGATTCCTCGCGAAACCGGCGCTGGCCGTATCGCCGCGATGGAGATCATGCTGAACTCTCCGCTGATTGCCGACTTGATCTTCAAGGGCGAGGTCGCGACGATCAAGGAAGTCATGGCTAAGTCGAATCGACTTGGCATGAAGACGTTCGATCAGTCCCTCTTCGAGCTCTATGAAGCCGGGCTCATCTCGTACGAAGACGCGCTGCGCAATGCGGACTCGAAGAACGAAGTGCGTCTGCGCATCAAGCTCGAGAGCAAGCGCGAGACGAAGTTGACGGACGAAGCCGGCAGCAGCCTGCGCATCGTCGATGAAGAGAACGAAGGCGTGATCGGCCGTTAGAGCAGTATCCATGTCTTCCGACACCGCCCCCGAACAGCCCGACAACATCGACGCAACCGACGACCGTCCGGTCGTTCTCAACACGAAGCCGCTGTTCAAGCTGATGGTGGACAAGCGGGCCTCGGACCTGTTCTTCACCTCGTATGCACCGATCAAGATCAAGATCGAAGGTCAGATCTTCCCGGTGAACAAGCAGGTGCTGACGCCGGAAGTCGTGCGCCAGGCGGCTTATGGCTTGATGACCCAGGAACAGATCGACTACTTCAACGAGGAACTGGAGGTCGACTTTGCGATTTCCGAGCCGGGCTTGGGGCGCTTCCGCGTGAACGTCTTCCACCAGCGCGGCAATCCCGCGATGGTGCTGCGTTACATCACAGCGGACATGCCGCGTCTCGATGACCTCGGCTTGCCTGAGATCTTGAAGGATCTCGTGATGATGAGGCGCGGGCTCGTTCTGATGGTTGGCGCGACCGGCTCGGGCAAGTCGACGACTCTCGCCTCGATGATCAACTACCGCAACGAGAACTCGTCGGACCACATCATCACCATCGAGGATCCGATCGAGTTCCTGCACAACAACAAGAAGTCGATCGTGAACCAGCGTGAGGTGGGCCTCGATACGAAGTCGTATGCGCGTGCTTTGCGCAGCGCGATGCGAGCGGCGCCCGACGTGCTGCTGATCGGGGAGATCCGCGACCGTGAAACGATGGACTCCGCCATCATGCTTGCTGGTACCGGCCACCTCGTGCTCGCCACGTTGCACGCCAACAACTCAGCGGAAACGCTCGATCGCATCATCAACATGTTCCCGCGCGATCAGCACACTCAGATCTTCCTGGACCTCTCGCAATACCTTCGCGCGATCATCGCTCAGCGGCTGGTGCCTGGCAGAAATAAGCGCCGAGTCGCCGCGGTCGAACTGCTCATAAACTCGCCGCACGTGCAGGAACTCATCAAGAAGGGCGACGTGATCGGCGCGAAAGAAGCGCTGCGCACGAGCAGTGAAAAAGGCATGCAGCACTTCGATACGGCGCTCTACAACCTCTTCCGCGAAGGCCGCATTACGATGGAAGACGCGCTGACTTACGCGGACTCGCGCACCAATCTCGAGGCGAAGATCAATTTCGGCTGAGTTGCCCTTGGTGGCGGCTAGGGACATAGCGCCCCTTCCCATGGTCGAAAGTCCGGTACGGCGTGCACGAGGACGCTGATGTGAGGCTCCATGCGGAGCATCTCGCGCCAGGTGTGTACGTCGAAGCTCGCTTACGCAAACCGGAAGATGCGGGTTCCGTGCGCTGCGACCGGACATGCTGACGCAGAACGACATCGACGACGGTCAACTCATCTGCGATGTCGGCATCGCGCCGCTGCGGTCCTGTTCCAACGAGCGTGCAAGCGCGAGCAACAATGCCTGACCATCGCCTTGCCAGGCGCTGCCATGCATGCACGCGAGCGTGGCCGGGCGTGTTTCGGCAAGCCGCGTCAGAATCTGTGTCGTCTGTGGCGCGTGCGCGAAATAGTCCATGGGCCGTCGGAACGCTTCGCTCGGCTCGAGAATGTCCTCCGTCGTAAGCGCCACCGCGCCTCCACCGCCCTGCGTGAACAGGTCGCCACAGAAGAACGTACGCTGCGTGGTCTCCATGAGCAGCCCACATTCCCATGCATGCGGCACGTGCGGCGTGTAGTACCAGCGGAACACCCGCGTACCTGTGCGAAACTCTTCGCCATCGCGCAACGCGCGCGGTTCGCGAATCGCGAGATCAACGATGCTCGTCATCGCGGCAACCTCGCTGCAAAGGGCAACCGCATGCGGCGCGGCCTCCAGGAATGGATTCAAGGCGCCGCACTCGTCGGCCTCCACATGCGACAGGCAGACGTAGCGCAGTCGCTCGAGCGGCAGCACATGGCGGATCGCCTCCCTAATCATGGGAAACAGTCTTCGAGGCCCCGTGTGAAACAGCAGGGGTTCGTCATCGAGGACGAGATATTGGTTGAAGCTGAACTCCGCGCCCGGTCCGATCGTCACGGGCGTATTGATGCGATAGACGCCGGTGACGATTTCCTGAATGTTCGTGCCGGATTGGCTGTTCGTGATCATGGCCAAGTCCTCGGAAAAGGTCCACGGAGAGGTAGGGAAGTGCGGTGTGGCGCCCCGCAAAACGCACAGCGCGTGTCGAGGCGCTATCGTACGCCCGTGCCACGGGCTGCGAGTGAAAGCACGCATACAGCTCGTCGCGAGTGCGCGCGAACGGCTCGAGCTTGCAGAAGCTGACGCACAGAAGAGTGCATCCCTTGGCAAGCCAGAGGATCAGTCCCTCAAGTCTGCGAGGGTCGTGCCGTCATGGGAGGGAAGTCATCTCTCGCTTTCGTTGACACAATGCGCAGCCATCCGGTCCGCTTGGCATTTGCCCCGAGTCTCTGGGTGCGTTGTGTCATGCGCGTGTCTGGTTGGTGGGTAGCCGCCACGCTCATCCTTTGGCTGGGCACGCAACACCTGCAGACGCTGAGCGCGCTGGCCGTGTACTGGGTGCTGTCCTTTCCCGTCGTGATTCTACTGGCGGTGCTGTCGTTGTTCGTGCGACGGCATTTGTGCATCGACCGGTCAATCTTCCTTTCTCTGGCGACTCCCGTGCTTACCGCCTTTGAGATCGCGGCGACCTTTTCTTTCGCAGTCCTTCTAGCAACGTAAGCCTCAGGCAATCCCTGAGTAGATGTCGATTACGTGAAATGGCTCACGGCGGCTGCGGCACCCGTTTCTATACTGCGTCACGTTCTCGCGCTCTGTCGGAGCGTCATGTGCACGCTGCCATTCCGCGGCGTGATGTCCTCTCCATAATTTCGCGAATCACCGACGATGGACACGGTTAGTCCTGAGTACCCAATTTCTCGGTCTGTCGATCAGTCGGCGCAGTGCGAGCAGCTTCGTCGGCGCCGAGTGCGGATCAGCTCCGCTCGGACTCCCATCCACTCGCTATTACATCAAGCATTGCAGCCCACGCTCTCTGCGGGTTCTCTCTTGCTGGCGCTGTATCTATCGAACAGCAGAATGAGTTCTTTGAGCTGGGCCCTGGGGCTCGTGGCATTTCTGGCAGCCAGCCAGCTGCTGACCCCTTTGCCGTCGCGTACTAGCGCCTCGCTTTCGGCATGGCTTCGTCAGGTCTTGCCGCGCCTCTCGCTAGAGTGGGCCTGCATGGGTGCCTTGCTCGCGTTCATCGCGGCCGCCGTGCACTTTCCCGATCTGTGTTCGTACAAGGTCATCCTGACCTGGACTGCCTGTGGCCTGACCTCCATCGTTTCGGGATCCTTAGCGAAGGCGCAACTCGTAAAGGTTTTCAACGGCGGTCGAGCCGAGACGCGGCGCTATATCGTGGTGGGCGCGAACCAACTGGGCATGGAACTGCGTCATCGAGCTGAATTGCTCGGCAGCAGTCATTTTTTCGGCTATTTCGACGACCGCACACCGGAGCGCCTCCCCGAAGGATGCCGCGGCTGGGTGCGCGGCAAGCAGCGGGATGTGCGGCAGTTCGTGAGAGAGCACGGCATCGATGCCGTCTACATCACTTTGCCGGTGGCGACGAGCGACCGCATGCTGCGACTCATTCGTGAGCTTCGTGACACGACCGTCTCGGTCTACGTCGTGCCGCTGATCATGTCGCTCGACACGATTCAGCCTCGCATGATGGAAATCGAAGGGCTCCCCGTCGTATCGCTCTACGACACGCCCTTGCACGGCACCAGCGCGGTGAGCAAGCGGGCAATGGATGTGGTCTGTTCGATCGTTGCGCTGCTCGTCATGTGGCCGCTGCTGCTCTTGATCGCGCTCGGTGTGAAGTTATCGTCACCCGGTCCGGTGCTGTTCAAACAACGTCGCTATGGCCTGAACGGCGAGAAGATCCGAATTTACAAATTCCGCTCGATGCGTGTTTGCGAAGATGGCTCCAGCATTGTGCAGGCCACTCGAAGCGACCGCCGAGTCACGGCGTTTGGACGCCTGCTGCGGCGAACCTCACTGGACGAGTTACCGCAAATCTTCAACGTCTTGCAGGGGAAAATGAGCCTGGTGGGTCCGCGACCCCACGCAGTCGCCCATAACGAGCAGTACCGCCAACTGATCGAAGGTTACATGTTCCGCCATAAAGTGCGCCCTGGGATTACAGGCTGGGCACAGGTGAATGGCCTGCGTGGCGAAACCGATACGGTCGAGCGGATGCGCGCGCGGGTCGAGTACGATCTCGAGTACCTGCGGAACTGGTCGTTGTGGATGGATCTGAAAATCGTCCTGCGCACGATGCGCCTCATGTTCGGCGATCCACGCGCGTACTAAGAGCAACTCGGCGGCTGCTTCCCTAAAAAGCTAGCCGGCTGCACCGTCCGCTCGCGGTGTGAGATAGATCCAAGCCGAGCGCAGCACCCAGGGCAGGAATGCGACGAGCCAGCCGATCGCTGCAACGAGCTGCAAGGCTGCTGCATTCGCGACGAGCTCTGCAGCGACGCGTGTGACCGTAACGAGTTGCACCACGATGAAGGCGAACGCCGCGACTCGGCCGAGCACGAGGGGTCGCCCGGAATGTCCCTGCGTCACGCGCGTGACCATCGCGACCAGCAAGCTGCCAAAGAAGCCGATGAACAAGACATGCGCAGGTCCGCGACCGAGCACGAACTCGCTCGTGGCTACAAAAGTGAGGCTCTGCACGACATACAGCGCGAATGCGATCGGTAGCCAAGCAAACCCGAGGAAGAGCACGCGTAGCAATGGTGGCATCTCAGAGCCGCGAGGCCACCAGCGCCACAGCAGCCAACCCGTGAGCGTCGCGAGTGGTACATCGGCGAGCCATAACCATGCATATGCGTGACGCAGCTCGAGCCACGTGTGCACGAAGATTGCACCCCATAGCGCCGCCAGCATCCACGTCGGCCTCACGGGTTCATAGCCGCCCAGCGCGGCGCCTGCGAAGAATGGAATCATGCGGTGGCAGACGGTGAAGTAGATCGGCAGTAACAGCATGAGTCCGCCGAGCTTGATCACCACGAACATCACACGCGCATCGAGCGTGTAGAGATAACCCAAATAGAGCAGCAGACCGAGCAGTCCGAACGCGAGCGCAAACGCGCAGCTCAGGGCGTGCCCTGTGCGGCCTTTATCTCGATACACCAGGCGTACCAGCCAGGTGAGGCCGACTATCCAGCCAGCGATCGTCAGCGCGGCGCCGATTCTGAGCATGACCATCGAATCGCCCACGCCCACGAGTGCTGCGAGCGTGACGAGTTGACCGCCGAATAGAACGGCGCCAACGGGCACATAGTGTTTACGCGCGAGCGCTGGCTGCGCCATCCAACGCGGAAAGACAGTCAACAAGAAACCGAAGATGAAGGCGGGTAGCACCTGATACTGCATGACGATCGCGTGGAGCCAGCCTGGAGCCACCGGCAGCGTTGGCGTGGTGGCGCCTGTATACGCAGCACCGAGCCAGTACGCCCACCAAGCCATCGCGAGCAACACATTCGTGGCGCCGATGAAGAAGAACAGCCGATGAGGTGCGGCTGCGATCTGACGCAGCACGTCGGTCGGGAGTGTGAGCGTGGACATCGCAGGCTTCCTCGCATCGATGCTTCGTCTCGTCCTTGGTGAGCATGCCCGGAAGCAGTGACCTAGTTCATTGAAATGCGGCATTCACCTTGGCGAAAGACGATCGATCGTTGCAGTATTCGCACAGTTGGAACTACCGACGGCAATCAGGAATTTCCTGAACGTCGTTTGCCGACAGGAGGTTTCGAGTGCAGGGTGTCGATCGTCTCGTGAGCGCAGTCCAGGAGCTGTCGCTGGCACGTGACCTTCCAACCGTTTGCGAAATCGTGCGCTCGGCTGCGCGTGCCATGACGGGCGCCGATGGCTCGACGTTCGTACTGAAGGATGAAGATCGATGCTTCTACGTGGATGAAGACGCCATTGCCCCGCTGTGGAAGGGCAAGCGCTTCCCGATGAGCATCTGCATCAGCGGCTGGGTCATGAATCACGCCGAGTCCGTGGTGCTGCCGGACATCTACGCCGATCCACGCATTCCAAGCGAGGCGTACCGACCCACGTTCGTGAAAAGCATGGCAATGGTGCCGATTCGTCCGTCGAATCCCATCGGCGCGATCGGCAACTACTGGGCCACGCACCGCAAGGCTACTGAGCGCGAGTTGAGCCTGCTGCAGGCACTCGCGGACACGACCTCCGTCGCGCTCGAGAATATCCAGGTATATGCCGAGCTCGAGCAGCGGGTGCGCGATCGCACCAAGCAGTTGCGCCTCACCAATCGCGAGCTCGAAGCCTTCAGCTCCTCGGTGTCGCACGATCTGCGCGCACCGCTCACCAGTATCATCGGTTATGCGGGGTTGCTCGCTGCCGACGAAGAAATCAAGCAGCATCCACTTTGGCATCGGCACGTGATGCGAATCGCCGACGCCTCGCGTCGCATGAACGAGCTCATCGATGATCTGCTGCATCTGTCGCAGGTCACGCGCGATGAACTCGTGCGGCAGGATGTCGATCTCGCGCAACTCGCCCGCGAAGGTGCCGCAACGCTCAGTGCCGCCGCGCCCCATCGGCAGGTCGAGCTGCGCATTGCGGCGCCAATGCCGGCATATGCAGATCCGCGGCTGATGAAGATCGTGTTCGACAACCTGCTGTCGAACGCCTGGAAGTATTCCAGCAAGCGGCCAGACGCCCGCGTCGAAGTGGGCATGCAAGCGGGGCTGACCCCGGTGTACTTCGTTCGCGACAATGGCGCCGGTTTCGACATGCAACAGGCGCAACGGTTGTTCGCACCGTTCCAACGCTTGCACTCGCAAGCGGAGTTCACCGGAACGGGCGTGGGTTTGACGACCGTCCAGCGCATCATTCATAAGCACGGTGGGGAAATCTGGGCCGACAGTGCGGTCGGGCAGGGCGCAGCGTTTTCGTTCACCCTGCCGCGACGTGCCGATTCGCCAGCAACGCTCGTCGATGCGCTCGCGATAAGGTGAGATCAACCATCGATAGCTTGCGCTGCCAGAAGAACCTTGCCTGCATCGTCCATGCGCAGCGGCGACACCGATGCATGTGCCGCGAGCGTTTGCAGATCGCGCCATGCGCGCGCGAGCGGATCATCGTGGAGCACGCCATTCATGCCGCCCATGCGTGCGAGCTCGCCTGCAATGGTCTGCAGATCGGCAACGAACAGCGTACAGCTCGCTGCGATCTCAGCCCGTACGCGCTCGCTCAGCGGCTCTCCTCGGGCGACTGTCTCCCACGAGCGTGCGCCCAAGGCATGCAATGCGAGCTGCACGCTGAGCCAGCGCGCATGGGCCTCGGCGTAACGTGCATGCACGTTGCTGTCGGCGGCGAGTGCGAGTTCCTCATACGGCACTTGCTTGCGCTCCGTCAGTTTCGCGAATGCAGCGAGCGCGTGCCGGGCGATACCGAGACCGACTGCAACGATGGGTAAGTGCGTCAACACTTCGAACGGTAAACGGTAGAGCGTCCCGGCCTCGCGAGGCGCGTCAGTGAAAACCGAAAAAGTGTGCGCCTCCGGCACGAACACCTCGTGCACTTCGAAATCGTGGCTGCCGGTGGCGCGCATGCCTGTGGCGTTCCATGTCGGAATGACGGTCACGTCACTTGGGGCGAACGACATCGCGCGGATCAACGCGCGGCCGCTGTCGTCGAGCACTGGTGTGCCCTCGCTCGTCACGATGCAGTTCGCGGTAAACACGGTGGCATAGCGTGCGCCACTCGCGTAACGCCAACGACCGCTCGCGCGATAACCACCGCTCACGCGCTCTGCCCGACCGCTCGGTGCACCAGAACCCGCTACCACTGCGTTCGCCGGCGAGAACCAATGATTCGCAGCATCAGAATCGAGATACGCAGCGAACAGTCCGCCGCCCGAACCGATCATCACGGCCCAACCGAAGGAGCCGTCGATCGCTGCCGCTGCTTCATAGACTCGCAACGTGTCCGGCACGTCGAGCTCGCGTCCACCGAAGCGCCGCGGCACCCACAGTTTGAATAACCCCAGTTCCTGCAGCGCGCGGACAGCGGCATCGCCCAGCTCCGCTGCTCGTTCTGCATCCGCGGCATGCGCGCGAACCAGCGGCGACAACTGATCCAAGCGGCGACAGAGATCGGTGATGGACATGGATGGGAATTCGAGCGGTGGCGATGGAGTGTTTGTACCGTAGAAAGCACGGTCGTGATGGTCAAGGCTGGGCAAGGAGGGCTCTGGGCTTTTGGGTCGCGCATTGCGCTCTGGCCAGAGCCCAATAGCCCAGAGCCCTTCCCTTAAGTTCTTTCCCTGCAAACCGACACATTACGTAAGGGCGGCCGGTGTCGCTCATCGTCATGAGGAGTCAGTCATGGAGCCCGTCGCTGCGAGACTGCATCGGTCCCACTCGCCCGCGACGCAAGTGGCGGGTACTTCGTCCTGTCGTGCCCCGCGCCGGTGTGTGCACAAACCGGCGGAAGATCGCTCGAGCGCTGAAGTGCGTGGAGTGAAGAAGGCACTCATGCAGCACGTAGTCGCCGTCATGCGTGCCCGCCTGGACGTTGCCGTGAGTGCGCCCGCCAAGGTTGCCGGCATCAGCGATGCCGAACAGGCGAACAACGAGCTCGCGAGCGCCGTGAGCTCTGCGCTGCAGAGCGAATCGCCGCAAACAGTGCGTGCATCCGTCGAAGCAGGTTTGCAGGAAGCGGTGAGCTCTCTGCAGCAAGCGGGTGCGGGGCAGGGCAATCTCGAAGGCGCACTCGCGGATCTGTCCGACAAGCTCAATGCGTTGTTCGCGGCCGTGACGCCGACGACGAAGGCGGGGACGGACGATGTGTCTGCCGCGGGCGCGCGCATGGTGAGTAAGGAAAAGGGTGTGCTGCAGATTCGCACGCAGGAAGGCGATGTCGTCAGCATCAAGTTCTCGAACAAGCTCGAGGTGCGCGCGGGCAATGCGCAAGTGACCGCCGGCGATCAACAATACGAGACCAGCAGCATCGCTATCGCGAGCGTCAGCCGCACCAAGCTGATGGTGCGAGGCGACTTGAATGCCGATGAGCTGCAGGCCGTTCAGGAAGTGGTCGAGCGAGTGGATGCACTTGCGAACGAGTTCTTCGCCGGCAATGTCGATGAGGCGCTGTCGCACGCTGCCACCCTCGATTTCGATACCGAGCAACTCGCGAGCATCGCGCTGAGCTTGAGTCGGAAACAGCGCGTGGAAGTCGCAGGTATCCGGATGCAGGATGCAGCACCTCAGCCAGCGGCGGACAGCCCGCCGGAACCGAAGCAGCCAGTCGCGGTCGCTTCAGAGCCGGTGGCCGCAGCCGAGCACCCGATCGCGGAGCAGCCGATTGCTGAGCAACCGGCTGTGGATCAGCCGAGTGCGGAAGCTGCGCCTGCCCCTGCCCCGGTACAAACGGTGGCCAGCTTCGTTGCCCGTGTGCTCGCCGCTTTCCGCGCCGATGACAGCGAGACGCGCGTGCGGTTCTCGTTCCACATGAAGCTGCAGCTGCTCACTGCCGCGATCGAAGCGAAGCAGCCCGAGCCCGGCTCGCAGGAAGGTCTCAACAAGCTGCAGGGCGTCGCGACGGCCGCCGCGCGATAGCGCTGTAAGAAAACAAAGCCCCGCGCGAGCGGGGCTAATTCCTTGTAATCCGCCCAACTGGCTCGAAATGCCGCTCGAAAAATGGAGCGTGCCGTTGGCGGTGTTGTTATTCGCTTGGAGCGATTGGCTGCAAAGCTGATGTGTCAGCTCAGCAAAAGCCTCGCAAAAAGTATCGTCAAAAGGTGTGTAAGGAGCTCACTTCATCGCGGGAAGTGTGACAGTGCTCATGCTTTTGTACGCGCGCGGAAAGTGCGTCCTCGCGAACCGGCGACCCTGGCGTTAGAAATCCCGACGCAGTTATCAAGCGCGCCGCGCCGTTACCACTTAACTTATGTTGCCCGGAGCGCGAACGATCCGGACAATCCCCGCACTTGGAATACTCATCGCATCGCATCGAAATGAAGCCGCGCGCGTTTGCCATCGTTCTCTTGCTGCTGACCCAGCTTTGTCAGGCACTGATCGCGGACGTGTTCGCAGGCGAAGTGATGGAGCGTCCTGCGGAGCTCGAGCGCGACATCGCGTTCTGGCGGCGTATCTACACGGAAGTCTCCACCTCCGATGGCCTGGTGCACGATCCGGTCCGGCTGGACGTCGTGTATGAGGTTCTGAAGTTTCCCGAAGATCTGCCCGCACGGGAACGCTCGCAGCGCATCGATCGCACGAAGCAAAAGTACGCCCGCATTCTGCGGGAGCTGGCGAGCGGCAATGACGCCTCAGAGGAGGGTCAGCGGGTGCGCGATCTGTGGCCGCAAGGCACGAGCCGCTATCGCTTCGAGCAGGCGGCCGAAGAAGTGCGCTTTCAGCTCGGCCAATCCGATCGTTTCCGCGAAGGGTTGATCCGCTCTGGCGCCTGGAAGCCGCGCATCGAGGAAATGTTCGAGCGTGCCGGATTGCCGCGCGAGCTCGCGGTGCTGCCGCACGTCGAATCATCGTTCAACACGTACGCCTATTCGAAAGTGGGGGCCGCGGGCATGTGGCAGTTCATGCGCAGCACCGGCCGACGGTTCTTGCGCATCGATGCGGTGGTCGACGAGCGTCTCGATCCCTATCGCGCCACCGAAGCTGCCGTGAAGTTCCTCGAGCAGAACTACGCGATTCTCGGTTCCTGGCCGCTCGCTTTGACGGCGTACAACCACGGTCCGGCCGGCATGCGACGCGCGCAAGAGCAGCTAGGCACATCGGACATCGCAGTGATTGCGCGCAAGTATCAGAGCAAGACCTTCGGGTTCGCCTCGCGCAATTTTTATGTGGCCTATCTCGCCGCGCTGGAAATCGATCAGAACCCCGAGAAGTTCTTCGGAAACATTCGGCGCAATCCGCTCGATGACAGTCAGGCGATCGAGCTACCCGCAAGCACTCACGTGCGTACGCTCGCCAAAGCGGTGGACACCAGCCATGACGAGCTGCGGCGTTTGAATCCATCGCTACTGTCCTCCGTTTGGAACGGCGCGCGACCCGTGCCGCGCGGGTTCAAGTTTCGCGTCCCAGCCAGCACGGACGTGAGCGTCGCGTTGTCGCTCCTCGGGTCCGCATCGAGCCGAGACACGCTGGTGGCGACCACCACGCCCGAGGACATCGCGCTGGATGGGCGCCATCGCGTCAAGAAAGGCGAAACGCTGTCGCAGATTGCTGCGCGGTATGACGTTGGTCTGTCGCAGCTCGCGAAGCTGAACGGCCTGAAGTCGCCCTATCCTGTGCACATCGGCCAAATGCTGAAAGTCCCGGGTGTCACCGGTGAACCCGCAGCGGTAGCGGCTGCCCGCACGGAACCTCCAGCGGACGCGCCAATGTCAGAGCCGGCTGCGGCGGCGGTGAAGCGCTACCGCGTGCGGCGTGGCGATACCTTGGGCAAGATCGCAAAGCGGCATGGACTCACCGAAACCCAGCTCATGGAGTTCAATCGACTGCGCAGCGCCCACTTCATCTATGAGGGCCAAGTGCTCGCGCTCGAGGCCACTGCTGAGCCCATCGAGACCATCGCACAAGTACCCGTCGAAAGCGTGTCGATCGCGGCTACCGAACCGCCGGCAACGCCGAACCCCGAACCCGTGACGGAATCGGAAGCCGACAATGAAGGTCCGACGCTCGTGCCGGGCGTACAGGCCGCCGCTAACGCGGATCCGGGCGACTACTCCGTGCATGAAGACGGCACGATTCGTGTGCAGGCGGCTGAGACGATCGGCCATTACGCGGAGTGGCTCAACGTGCGCGCGAGCGAGCTGCGCAAGCTGAATCGCATGAGCGCCGCAACGCCCGTGATCATCGGCCGCAAGTTGAGGCTCGACTTCAGCAAGGTGTCCCGTAGCGAATTCGAGGCGACGCGGGCCACGTTCCACAAGCAGTTGCAGGATGTGTTCTTCTCGCAGTTCCGCATCACGGATACGGAGACTCATGTCGTGAAGAAGGGGGACTCGGTGTGGCAGCTGGCAGAGCGTCGCTACAACATTCCCGTGTGGCTGCTGCGGCAGTACAACCCGGATGTGGATTTGGGCGATGTGCGTCCGGGAACGCAGCTGGTCATCCCGCGCGTTGATAAGGTTGGGGCCGACACAACGGCGGCAGCGAGGTAGATCGGGGTGAGGGCTGGGTTAAGGCTGCTGTTGGCAGCGGCGTTGATGCTGACGGGTTGCTCGACGTTGCGCACGTATGACGGCCCCGCTCGCGAGCGCGATGAGGTCGCGGTCATCACCGGAGACCTGCGGTTCACAGCCGGCGCGCCGTTGAGCTTGCTTCTGCGGTCGGTGGATGGGCAGCCGCTCGATGCTCGTTATAACGCCGTGGAAGTGCTGCCCGGGGAGCACGTCTTCGTCGTTGATTGTGTCTTAAGGGAGACACGTTCCACGTCGCGACATTCAGTGAGAGCCGAAGTCGATCCAGGAACTCACTACGGCTTCACAGCTGAAGTGGCGCCGGCAATGCGAGGCTGTGCGTCGGTCGAATTGCAGCCGAAGTAAGATGAACGCTCTGTTCAGCCGTCTGCCTATAATGCGCCGCGTGTTTGCTCTGCGTGCCACAGCGACCCTTCTCTTTCTGGCCATTGGCTTCGGCGCCGCTGCGCCTGCGTGGAGCGACGCGAGTGTCGCGACGACCACTGTCGCCACCATGCCTGAGGCTGGCCTGCCCATGGTGGACAAGGTGTTGGTGCGCAAAGCTGAGCGCAAGCTCTATCTGCTGCGTAAAGGCGAAGTGCTCCGCAGCTTTGTCATTCGCCTAGGACTCGCACCGCTTGGGCAGAAAGAGCAGGAAGGCGACTTCCGCACCCCCGAGGGCCGCTACCGGTTGGTACGCCGCAACCCCAACAGCGACTTCTTCCTTTCGCTGCAGGTGTCCTACCCCAACGAGCAGGACATGGCACGGGCCAAGATGATGGGCGTGCAGCCGGGCGGCGCGATCATGATTCACGGGCTGCCGAACGTGCCGAAGAAGCCGCTCGACTATTACGAAAAGATGGATTGGACCGACGGCTGCATCGCCGTTTCGAACTCTGACATGGTGGAGATCTGGTTGATGACGCCGCTCGATACGCCGATCGAGATCCAGCCGTGACTGAAGCCCTGCCGAATGCGGTCATTACGCAAGTAGATCCAGAGGATTTCGTCGATGCGCGAGTCTCGCCGATCGGCAGTCTCGAGAACCTCTCCCAACGCGAAGTGCAGCAGCTGCTCTCCGCGGGGCAGGGCGGCATGTACGACCTCTTTCGTCGCTGCGCGCTCGCCGTATTGGCCTCGGGTCACGAAAGCGACGATGCCCGCGCCACCTTTCAGCGCTATGGCGATTTCGACATTCGCTTAGGTCGCCAGGCATGGGGAGTCAAGCTCGAGATTCGTAACGCGCCGGCGAGTGCGTTCGTCGACGGACGCATGATCCGCGGCATCAAGGAACATCTCTTCGCAGTGCTGCGCGACATCGTCTACATCCACGATGCCGTGCTCGGCAGCGGTCGCTTCGATCTGAACGATCCAGCCAGCATCACCAATGCCGTCTATCACATCCTGCGCAACGCGCGGGCACTCGAATACAAAGGCAAACCGGATCTGGTCGTCTGCTGGGGCGGCCATTCGATCGGTCCAGTCGAGTACACGTACACGAAGCAAGTCGGTTACGAGCTCGGTCTGCGTGCGATGAGCGTGTGCACCGGTTGCGGGCCTGGCGCAATGAAGGGCCCGATGAAGGGAGCCACGATCGGCCATTCGAAGCAACGCATCCGCGACGGGCGCTACATTGGGCTCACGGAGCCGGGCATCATCGCCGCCGAGCCGCCGAATCCCATCGTGAATCACTTGGTCATCATGCCGGACATCGAGAAGCGCCTCGAAGCATTCGTGCGCATGGGTCACGGCATCATCGTATTCCCCGGCGGCGTCGGCACGGCCGAAGAGATCCTTTATTTGCTCGGTATCCTGCTCGACCCCGCGAACGCGGCGCAGCCGCTGCCGGTCGTTTTCACAGGGCCACCTTCCGCGGCCGAGTACTTCGGTCAGATCGATCACTTCATCGGTGCGACGCTCGGCGATGCGGCCCGCAAGCGCTATCGCATCGTCATCGGCGATCCGGCGCAGGCAGCGCGCGAGATGGCGCGCGGGCTGGAGCACGTGCGTGAATACCGCCGTTCGCACAGCGATGCCTACAACTACAACTGGCTGCTGCGCATTCCGCCGGACTTCCAGCGGCCGTTCGAGCCCACGCACGAAGCGATGGCGCAGCTCGAGCTGCGTCGCGGTCTTGAGCCGCATCTGTTGGCGGCGAATCTGCGGCGCGCGTTCTCCGGCATCGTTGCCGGTAACGTCAAAGAGCCGGGGATTCGCGCGATCGAGCAGCGCGGGCCGTTCGAGCTGCACGGCGATCGCGAGCTGATGAAGATGATGGATGCCCTGCTCGCCGCGTTCATCGCGCAGAAGCGCATGAAGCTCGTGGGCGAATATCGGCCCTGTTACCGCATCGCGGCATGAACACCTTCAAGCTCGCTTACCGGTTCGAACTGCCGAACGGCCGTGAGCGCGTGTTCACGCTGCATCTGCAGAGCGATACGGCCGAGCTGACGCCGGCGTCGACCCGGAATGCGCCGCCTTGGACGAAGCTCGATTTCCATCAATGCAAAGGTTGTCCGCTGTCCGCCAACGAGGCCTCGCATTGCCCTGCGGCGTTGCACATGTCCGAGCTGATCGATGAGTTCAGCGGTGTCGTCTCCTTCGATCGTGTGCGCGTCACGGCGGAAACCGAGGAACGTACGGTCACGAGCACACTCGCCGCCCAACAGGCCGTCGCTTCGTTCATGGGCCTGCTCATGGCGACCAGCGGCTGCCCCCGCACAGCCGTGTTCCGACCGATGGCGCGCTTTCACTTGCCGTTCGCGAACGAAACCGAGACCGCATACCGCGTCGCGACGATGTATCTGTTGGCGCAGCACTTTGCAGCGAGCGACGGCGCCACGCCTGATGTGCTGCTGCGGCGGCTCGAAGAGGTCTACCGCGGCATTCACCAGGTGAACCGAGGCATGGCGCAGCGGCTGCGAGCTGCGACGCGGCAAGACGCCATTGTCAACGCGGTCGTGCTGCTCGATGTGAACACCTCGCTCATGCCCAGTGCGATGCATGAGATCCTCGCCGAAATGCGACCTGCCTTCGTGCCGCTGCTCGAAGCAACGCAAGCGCACACCGAAACGGTGTGAGGCTTGAGATCTAAGGCTTGCGCCTTGAGGCTTGAGGTCAGAAGTGCTTTCCTGCTCACGCCTCACGCCTACATCCGCGCGAGTGAGACGCCGTTCCTCACCCGTATCACGCGTCGCTTGAACGTAATGTTTTGACGACTGCGATAGCCATCCCAGTATCGGCATGGCCACCGACCCCTGTGAACCAGTTCCTCACGAGCCCGCTGGCTGCTCATTACTTTGCATTGCAACGGCGCAGGAGTGAGTGCAATGGCTGAGCAGAAGATCGATGAGTTTTCGGCGACGGGCGCCCATCGCGCGTGGGTCGGCGAAGGCACGCAGCGGCCAGTGGTGCGAGCGGGCGTCGAGCGGCGCGAGACTCCACGCAGCTGGCTGGAGCGTTCCACCGGACCTGCGAATCCGCGTCATGCAGCGATTACGCGTTCGCTGAACAGCTGGTCCAGCTACAAGAGCTGGACGGAGAAGGTCCGCAGCGACTGGAAAAAGGAAGAGAAGGAAAAGAAGTAATGGATGGCCGCCGACCATTGGCGGTGGGCGTCACGTGCTTGCAGCGAGGTCTGCGTCGTCCAAGGCCGGTATGATCAGTTGCGGCTGCGCGCCGGTCGCCGAGGTGTTCTGAAGAGCATGACCGACCTGATGGATACCGGTTGTGCCGGTGGAGAAGGTCGACGGGCTGACCACGACCGGACGGCGCTGCCCAATCCAGCCCACGAGCGGCAACCACTGGTCCGTGTCCTCGCGCGCCACATAAGGCTTCATCTCGAAAATCCCCATGCCCGTCTCTGATGCGCGCACGTAGTTCTGCGAGTCGCGCAACGTCGTCACGACCGGGATGTCGAGCGTCTCGAGGAATCGCATCAAAGATCGATACATCACAGTGTGCCGCTTCACGCGATTCGCGACGACCGCGATCCGCTGATCGTCCCGCTTCACTTTCGCGATGAGCAGCAGATCGCTGATGCACTTGGCCGCCGCATGAATGTCGATGTCCGATGGCAGCACCGGCACCAGGATCGCGGTCGCGTTGCGTACAAGGTCGGGTAGGCGCTGCGCCTCGAATGCGGCGGCCGTATCCACCACCAAACGCTGGCATTCCATAGGCACACGCATGGCGAAGCTGCGAGTCACTCGCATGTTGCGCTCGTAACCCGCGATCGCATGCACAGCCGGTAGCCCTTTTGGCCGTTTACTGAGCCAGCGCGTGCTGGAACCCTGGGCGTCCATATCCATCAAGGCTGGCTTGCAGCCTTGTACCGCGAAGTAAGCCGCGAGGTTGGTCGCAATGGTGGTCTTGCCGGAGCCGCCCTTCGGATTGAGCACGACGATCTTCTGCAGCATGGGATCGCGCCCTTAACTGAACGATGTAACGGAACGAGAGGATGGGCCGGACCATACCAGTGGAGTGTAGGAATCTTTGTGACGAGGTTCGCCTTCTGCGACGGCTGGCGGGTAGGTCTAGTCGGCTAGCCAGCTAGTCTGCTTGTCGGCTAGTCAGAGAATCCCTCTCATTCTGGCCAGCCTACTAGCTGGCCAGCCGACTCGCGGCCGATCCGATTCGGACTGCGATTTTCGCTATCCATTGCGGTGATGTGAGTGTGCTCACGGAACGTTCATTTGCGGCGGACTAGATTGCGTCGCGACCAGACGAGGTGGGCAATGGAAAATATATTGTTGGTGCTCGATGAGGTGGACGACATCGTCGCGACCGCGCGTCACCTGGCTCCTCGACTGCTCGGCTTTCTCGCCGCCCTGGCGGTCTTCGGGCTCACCGTTCTGAGCTTCCTATTCCTGCCCAAGCTGACCCTCGGTGCTCTGGGCGTGTTGCTCTCCGTCGCTCTGATCGAGCGGGCGCGCACGTATGTGCTGCCAATGCTGAGAAGAAGCTAACTAGCTTGCTAGTCTGCTAGCCAGAAGGGAGGAATTCTATTCTGACTAGCCGACTAGCCGACTGCCAGGGCCAGCCGGCCCTCTTGAAACGCCGCCCTCCTGCCCCTATAAGCGCGCTGCCCATTCGGGCTGCTTAGTACGTTCGAACACAACAGGCTGCCCGCCCTGAAGCGCGGCGGCGGCTGGCGCTTTTTCAAGGAGCCTTAGCACTATGACAGCGGCGACGACGGAGACCTTAGGCTTCCAGGCGGAGGTGAAGCAGCTGCTCAGGCTGATGATTCACTCGCTGTACAGTCACAAAGAAATCTTTCTGCGCGAACTGATCTCAAATGCCTCGGACGCGCTCGACAAACTGCGATTCGAAGCCTTGAGCAATGCCGATCTGTACCAGGGCGAGACCGATCTGGGCATCACGATCGAAACGGACGACAAGGCCCACACGGTGACCATCACCGATAACGGTATTGGCATGTCCCGCCAGGAAGCTGTCGAGCACCTTGGCACGATCGCGCGTTCCGGTACGGCGGATTTTCTGGCCAAGCTCACGGGCGATCAGAAAAAAGATGCGCAGCTCATCGGACAGTTCGGCGTCGGCTTCTACTCCTCCTTCATCGTCGCCGACCGC
>CBJNAT010000003.1:0-18563 GCA_966434585.1 uncultured Gammaproteobacteria bacterium
GCCCGTCATCGGTAATGAACACGGGTCCGCTGTTTGCGGCTTGCCTGGCGCGACTTGGGTCCTGATTGAACTCACGGTCCGACAGCATAGTAATCGCCTGAAACGCCTCCAACTCATTTGCCACGCGTCAGCGGCTCAATGATGGATTTGCGGTGCTGCTCTGCTGCGACGGGGAGGCCTGAATCCAGAGAACCGATGAGCGCCCTGACTCGCTCGGCCGGTCTTGGACCGGGAAGCGGTGCGTTCAAGTAGTCGCGCAAAGCGGCACGGACGATGTCGGATGCGTTACGGCCAGACTGGCGACGGGCACGTTCTAGGGCGTTGGAAAGATCGGCGGGCAGACGAACGGTGAGGCGTGATTCCATGTAACGAATGATTATCCCAACGAATACAGGAATGTCGACGGGGCGCGCGTTCGCAGCGACATGACATGCAGACGAAGTTTCAATCCGCCTTGAACGGATTGAAAACCTTGATGCCCGGACGTTGAAAGTCTTTCACGTTTCCGGTTGCGATGGTGAGATTGTGACGGCGCGCAATCGCCGCGATATAGCATCCTCTACAGGCATGAGCTGCCCTGCTGTTTGCAGCTGATGCTGCTGCTCTGCCCATACGTGCGCTACGGATACGTTGAATCCGAGGATCCGCCCGTGCATGGCCTCAATGAGATCGGTCAACCACGTCTGCAGAGCTGTACGCTGCTTGCCTCGCTTGCTGCGAACCCAAAAGGCAAGCTGCGCGATGACAATCGAGCTCGTGTAGCACTGATCCTGATGCTTCTCCAACCAGGCGATGACGCGCGGATCGCCCGCTTTCTTTGCCGGCTGACTGAGGACGTCCGAATCGAGCAGCCAGCTCACAGCTTGAGGCGCTTCGGATATTCGCGACGACGCGGCGGAAGGTCGTCCATTTTCACCGGACACCGCTTTCAGGACCCCGAGCCAATCGGCATCCTTGGCGATGCGACGAAAGACGATCGCATCCTCCTCGGGATCGAACTCCGCTTTGAAATGGTCGCCCGGCTTGGCTGGTGCGAGACCGGCCGGAACAGTCAGGCGTCGCTTGCCGTTGAGATGATCGCGAAATTTCTTCGAGAGCTTGTTCCTGTCTGCCTACTCCATGACAACGATGACATCGCACTATTCGAGCAGCTCCGGGCAGAGAGGGTTTTCTGCCTCCGAGTTCAAACCGGCAGATGCGACTTCAAAGCCCGGCCGATTCGAGAACACGCGCTCGGCAGTCGCACTGCGGAGTCGCATTGAATCCGCAGATACGAAATGCGTCTTCCGGCGAGGCAATCCGATCATCGATCCGTTGACGCGCTGGACGCTCGGCTATGCATATGGAGAACGTCTCGAGCTGGTTCGGGGGCCTGGCTTAACACCGCCAGTCCCCGTTACTACTGCGGCTTCGGCTCGGGCGTCGGTTCCTCGAAGGTCGTCGTGGTGCCCGACGACTCCGTGGCATCAGCGGTCTCGCTGGCCGGCGCGGGCTGTGTGACCGCAGGCTCCTGCTCCTTTCGTTGGCCGCATGCCGCCAAGAGCGCAACCGTCAGCGTTACTGTAACGAAAAGCTGTGAATGAACTTTCATGGCGCAGCTCCTCTGGTTGATAAGACCAACTAGCCCGCCGGGAAGCGACGTGGTCCAGCACGAGACCAGGCCGCTACGCGCCGGGCGAAAACCCCTCCGCATTCCACAGGTGCGCAGGAGTCCCTTGGCGGGCCTCGCCCCCAATTAAGAGCGCGTCTTATTTTCGTGTCAAACCTTCGCCTCGCCGGGAGTCGCAAGCTGCCCCGCCGGGCCTGCAATGCTACTGCTCGTCCTGCATGGTCTCCAGGATGCCACGCTTGCCGTGCATGACACGGCTTTCTTCATCTCCGCAGCAATCTCTCGAGCGCCGATCGATAGCGCGGCTCAGTCTTCTCGCGCTCGCGGTGCCGACCACCCGTGACGACACACACCCCCGCACGCCACACACGATCAACACACGCTTCACCGCCCGCGAGAACGAACGTATCGAGTAATTGATCGCCGGCGCGGCTGGCGAATGCCACATCATCGACTGCGAGTGAAAACATATCCGCCGGCGCGCCGACCTCAATGCCTGTGGCAACACCCAACGCTTGCGCCCCGCCTTTCAATGCACCCTCGAATACCGTGCGGCCTACAGATGAGCCAGACTCACCCGCAAGCACGTTGCGCTTGCGATGCTGCAGTCGCTGGCTGTATTCCAGCTGCCGCAGTTCCTGCGCGGCGTTGATCAGCACATTGGAATCAGTGCCGATGCCGAACACACCGCCAGCGCGCAGGTATTTTGCAGCTGGAAATATGCCGTCGCCGAGATTGGCTTCAGTGATAGGACACAAGCCCACAGCTGCACGACTGGCCGCCAGCGTAAGCACCTCGCTGTCGTTCATGTGCGTGGCGTGCACGATGCACCAGCGTCGATCGATGGGTGCGTTGCTGAGCAGCCATTCGATCGGGCGCGCGCCGGACCACGCAAGGCACTCTTCGACCTCGCGCAGTTGTTCCGCCGCGTGGATGTGAATCGGTCCCGAGTCGGCGAGCGATTGCACAGCGGCCAGCTCATGGGGAGTGACCGCGCGCAAGCTGTGAGGCGCGATGCCCAACGTTGGGTGTCGCAGCGGCACAAGCAGACGCCGACTCGACTCGACTAATCTCGCAAACTGATCAAGATCAGTGACGAAGCGCTGTTGTCCTTCGTGCGATGGTTGAGCGCCGAAGCCGCCGTGCGCGTAGAACACGGGCAACAGCGTGAGTGCAATTCCGGAGCGATCGGCCGCCGCGATGATGCGGGACGCCATCTCTGCGAGATCGGCATACGGTCGGCCGCTCGGATCATGATGGAGATAATGAAACTCACCGACGCGGGTGAAACCAGCCTCGAGCATTTCCACGTACGCCTGGGTCGCCAGCGCTTCCGCATCTTCTGGCGTGATGTTCCGCACGAAGCGATACATCAGCTCGCGCCATGTCCAGAAATCATCGACGTCGAGGCCGCGGTGCTCAGTCAGCCCGGCCATACCGCGCTGGAACGCGTGACTATGAACGTTTGTCAGCCCCGGCAAACCGAGCGCAGCGCGTTCGTCACCAGGCTGCGGTGGCGTATCACGAGAAATCGACGCAAACACCCCGTCGGCGATGGCAACACGCACGTCATTGGCCCAGCCATCCGCCAGCAGGGCGGACTTGAAGTGCACATGCGCAGTTGTCGCGACAACCGGGTTCGGGTTCTGCACTGGACAACTCCGTCTGCGGTCGGATATCCATAGCCATTATGAGCTCTGCGGTCCCGCCTCCGCACGTGCCGCCCGAACGCGAACAAGGAGCGCGCGGGCTTCTCTGCGATCGTCTCTGGCACAACGCGCGACTTCTCACGCTCGCGGAGAGCCGCGCCGGCCTCGGTGAGATAGACAAGGGCGTAATTGCCTCGCGCGATGGACACATCGTCTTCGTAGGCTCCGCAGACGATCGTCCCGCACAGCTCGATGCAACCGAATGCATCGACTGCGATGGCCGCTGGATCACACCCGGGTTCATCGACTGTCACACCCATCTGATCTACGGCGGGGATCGCGCCCACGAGTTCGAGATGCGCCTTGCCGGCGCTTCCTACGAAGCCATTGCCCGCAGCGGCGGCGGCATTCTCTCCACCATGCAAGCCACACGCGCGGCAAGCGAAGCTGACCTCGTGCAGTCCGCCCTCCCCCGCCTCGATGCGCTGCTGGCCGAAGGTGTCACCACGATCGAGATCAAATCAGGCTACGGCCTTGCGCTCGAGCACGAGATCAAGCAACTGCGGGCTGCGCGCGAGCTGGCTCGGCACCGCAACGTGACGATCAGCACGACTTTTCTCGGCGCGCATGCTCTGCCGCCAGAATTCATCGGTCGTGCTGACGATTACATCCGAGAGATCTGCGAGGTGATGATCCCGGCGATCGCTGCGGAAGGACTCGCAGACGCTGTGGATGTGTTTTGCGAAAGCATCGGCTTTTCGCCTCCACAGGTGCGCCGCGTATTCGAGGCCGCAGGCGCGCATGGGTTGCGCGTGAAGACTCATGCAGAACAACTGTCGAACCTGCACGGTGCCGAGCTCGCCGCAGAGTTCGACGCGCTCTCGGCAGACCATCTGGAACATCTGGACGAGCGCGGCGTCGTTACTCTCGCGAAGGCAGGCACGACAGCCGTGTTGCTGCCGGGTGCGTTCTACTTCATGCGAGAAACTCATCGTCCACCGCTCGATCTGCTTCGCAAGCACGGCGTGCGCATCGCACTCGCGACGGACTGCAATCCCGGCACCTCGCCACTCACCTCCATCCTGCTCACGATGAACATGGCCGCCACGCTGTTTCAGATGACCGTGGCGGAATGCCTCATCGGTGTCACGCGCGCCGCTGCCCACGCGCTAGGCATGAGCGATCGCGTCGGCACCCTCGAAGTCGGCAAGCAGTGTGATCTTGCGATCTGGAACATCGAACGACCTGCGGAGCTCGTGTACCGCATCGGTTTCAACCCGCTGCACGCACGCATACGGAGAGGCCAGTGAACACGATCGCTCTACAGCCGGGAGAGGTGAAGCTGCCGGAGTGGCGAGCCATATACGAAGGCGCGAGCGCATCTCTGGATCCGACCTGCAGATCCCGCATCGCCGACGGCGCAGCCGCGGTCGGAAGGATCCTTGCGAAGGGCGAGCCGATCTATGGCCTCAATACCGGGTTCGGCAAGCTCGCCAATGTGCGCATCGAGGCGAGCGATCTGGCAACGCTGCAGCGGAACATCGTGCTCTCGCATTGCGCAGGCGTCGGCGAACCGCTCCCCGAACCGATTACGCGACTGATGATCGCGCTGAAACTTGCCAGCCTTGCGCAAGGCGCTTCGGGCGTGCGACCGGAAACCGTGCAGCTGCTGCAAGCGCTGCTCGCGCAGGAACTGACCCCGATCATTCCCTCGCAGGGCTCTTGCGGTGCTTCCGGCGATCTCGCACCGTTGGCACACCTCGCCGGCGCACTGATCGGTGTCGGCGAGATTCGCATGGCGGGTGAATGTGTGCCAGCCGCCGCTGCGCTGGAGCGTGCAGGCCTTACCCCGATCGCGCTCGGACCGAAGGAAGGCCTGGCGTTGTTGAACGGCACACAGTTTTCGACCGCCTGTGCGTTAGCGAGCCTGTTCGAGATCGAAACGGTGTTCCAAAGCGCGCTCATCACGGGCGCGTTGTCCACGGAAGCTGCGAAAGGCTCCGACACGCCGTTCGACGCCCGCATTCACACACTGCGCCGGCATCCCGCGCAGATCGAGACGGCGGCGGCGCTGCGCAGTCTGATGGCGGGCTCGGCGATTCGAGCGTCGCATCGCATCGGCGATCCACGCGTGCAGGATCCTTATTGTCTTCGTTGTCAGCCACAGGTGATGGGCGCCGCTCTGGACCTGCTGCGCCACGCCGCGGCGACGCTCGAGCGCGAGGCCAACGGCGTCTCCGACAATCCGCTCATCTTCCCCGAATCCGACGAAGCCCTATCCGGCGGAAATTTCCACGCGGAGCCCGTCGCGTTCGCAGCCGACATGATGGCAATTGCGGTGTGCGAGATCGGTTCAATCGCGGAGCGTCGCATCGCCTTATTGATGGATCCGACGCTCTCCGGGCTGCCCGCGTTTCTCACGCCGCATCCCGGTCTCAACTCAGGCTTCATGCTGCCGCAGGTCACGGCGGCCGCGTTGGTGTCGGAGAACAAGCAACGCGCCTATCCCGCTAGCGTCGATTCCATACCGACCTCCGCGAATCAGGAGGATCACGTTTCGATGGCCGCCCATGGCGCGCGTCGATTGCTCAGCATGGCGGAGAACGCGACAGCCATCATCGCTATCGAACTGATCGCGGCTGCGCAGGGCTGCGACTTCCATCGTGGAGTGACGTCGAGCCCAGCGCTCGAGGCCGTGCGCGCGTTGGTTCGTGAGGGCATCGCGCCGCTCGCAGACGATCGCTACATGCACGCTGACATGGGCGAGGCGATCGCACTCGTTCGCAGCCGCTCCATCATCAAAGTGGTCTCAGGAATACCGCTACCGGCACTGGCATCGTGCGCATGAACCACTGGCTGGAAGTTCATCGAGGCAGCTCACCTCTCGTCGTGAGCTTCCCGCATACGGGCACCGATATCCCGCACGATATCGAGCAGAGACTGAGCTCCGCATGGCTGGCTCGTAAGGATGCAGATTGGTGGGTGCACCGTCTGTATGAGATGGCCGGCTCGATGGGCGCGACCACTGTGCGCACGACGATTTCTCGGACCGTCATCGATGTGAACCGCGATCCGTCGGGTGCGTCGTTGTATCCAGGTATGGCTACCACCGAGCTCTGTCCGCTGACGACGTTCGATGGCGAGCCACTTTATCGAGCATCGTGCACGCCGCAACCCGCAGAGATCGCAGCTCGTCGCGCCGAATTCTTTGAGCCGTATCACGCAGCCATAGCGGCCGAGATCGAGCGGCTCCGCTCGGCGCATGGTCGAGTCGTGCTGTACGACGCGCATTCGATTCTCTCGCGAGTACCGCGCCTGTTCGAAGGCGTGCTGCCGAACTTCAACATCGGCACTTACGATGGAGCGAGTTGCGATCCTTCGCTGACTAGCGCAATCGAGACCGCCTGCGAGCATCCGTACTTCACGTTCGTCGTGAATGGTCGGTTCAAGGGCGGTTGGACGACACGCCACTACGGTCAGCCCGCGAAGGACATTCACGCGGTGCAGATGGAGCTGGCCTGCCGCACATACATGGATGAGCCGCAGAAGCCGCTCAGCGCCGAGAACTGGCCGCCACCTTACGTTGCCGAACGTGCTGAGCCCGCACGCGCCGTACTGCACAAGGTGCTGCGCGCCTGCCTCGACTTTGCCTGTTCGCCATCGCGGAGATCGCCATGACCCGCATCGATACGACTCGTGTCATTCGCGCGCCCAGAGGCGCCGAGCGCACCGCTCGATCCTGGCTCACCGAAGCACCGCTGCGCATGTTGATGAACAACCTCGATGCAGAAGTGGCAGAACGACCCAGCGAGCTCGTCGTGTATGGCGGCATCGGCCGGGCGGCGCGCGACTGGGAAAGCTTCGATGCGATCATCGCCACACTGCGCAGGCTCGAAGACGATCAGACACTGCTGATCCAATCGGGAAAGCCGGTCGGTGTGTTTACGACGCACTCGGATGCACCGCGCGTGCTCATTGCGAATTCGAACCTCGTGCCGCGCTGGGCAACGTGGGAACACTTCCACGAGCTCGACCGCAAGGGCTTGATGATGTTCGGCCAGATGACGGCAGGCTCGTGGATCTACATCGGCTCGCAAGGGATCGTGCAAGGTACCTACGAGACGTTTGCCGAAATGGGTCGGCAGCACTATGGCGGCAACCTCGCCGGCCGTTGGTTGCTCACAGCCGGCTTGGGTGGCATGGGCGGCGCGCAACCGCTCGCTTCCGTTCTCGCGGGTGCATCATGCTTGGCGGTGGAATGCCAGCAGTCGCGCATCGACATGCGATTGCGGTCCGGTTACCTGGACCATGCGACCGTGAGTCTCGACGAAGCGCTCGAGATCGTCAGTCGTTCATGCGCTGAACGGCGGCCCGTTTCGGTTGGCTTGCTCGGCAACGCAGCGGAGGTGCTGCCCGAACTGCGGAAGCGCGGTATACGGCCCGACCTGCTCACCGATCAGACTTCCGCGCACGATCCGATGAATGGCTATCTGCCGATCGGCTGGTCCGTCGAACAGTGGTTTGCCATGCGCGAGCGCGATCCCAATGCAGTGGCACGAGCCGCGAAAGCGTCGATGGCGGTCCACGTACGCGCGATGCTGGAGTTTCACGAGGCCGGCGTACCCACCGTGGACTACGGCAACAACATTCGACAAATGGCGCTCGATGAAGGCGTCGCAAACGCGTTCGATTTTCCCGGCTTCGTGCCGGCCTACATCCGGCCGCTGTTCTGCAGAGGCGTCGGCCCGTTTCGCTGGGTCGCGCTCTCCGGAGATCCCGAAGACATCTACCGCACCGATGCGCGAGTGAAAGAGCTGCTGCCCGACAACACATCGCTGCACCGCTGGCTCGACATGGCGCGCGAGAGAATCCGCTTCCAAGGTTTGCCTGCGCGCATCTGCTGGGTCGGCCTTGGTGATCGTCATCGGCTCGGATTGGCGTTCAATGACATGGTCGCGAAGGGCGAATTGAAGGCGCCTGTGGTCATCGGACGTGACCATCTGGATGCAGGCTCAGTCGCATCGCCCAACCGCGAGACCGAATCGATGCGCGACGGTTCGGATGCCGTCTCGGACTGGCCGCTGCTGAATGCCTTGCTGAACACCGCTTCCGGAGCCACTTGGGTATCCATTCATCACGGTGGTGGTGTAGGCATGGGTTTCTCGCAGCACGCCGGCATGGTGATCGTTTGCGACGGCACGCCCGCTGCCGCGCGACGCATCGAGCGCGTGTTGTGGAATGATCCTGCGAGTGGTGTCATGCGCCATGCCGATGCCGGCTATCAGATCGCGCTCGACTGCGCACGCGAACACAAACTCGATTTGCCAGGAATTTGATGCTAACCGACCAAGACATACGTGCCCTGCTGCGTCGCATGTTCGAGGCTGCAGTGGCCGCAGCCGATCCCGCCAAGGTTCTAGCACGGCATCTGCCCGATAAACCCCGAGGTCGCTGTGTCGTCGTGGGCGCAGGCAAAGCCGCGGGTTCGATGGCGGCCGCTGTGGAAGCGGCGTGGCCCGATGTGGATCTCTCGGGAGTCGTCGTCGCTCCCTACGGCCACGGCGTAGCAACGCATCGCATCCAAATGCGCGAGGCCGCTCACCCGACACCCGACAGCAACTCCGTGGCAGCTGCGCGCGAGATCTTGGCTGCAGTGCGCGGCTTGTCGTCCGATGATCTCGTGCTTGCCCTGATCTCGGGCGGCGGTTCCTCGACGATGTGTCTGCCTGCGCCTAGGCTCACACTCGAAGACAAGCGAGCCGTGAACAAGGCGCTCCTCGCCTCAGGGCTCGACATCCGCACGATGAACGCAGTCCGACGGCGTGTCTCGGCGGTCAAAGGCGGCAAGCTGGCACTCGCTGCTGCGCCGGCTCAGGTTGTGACGCTTGCGATCAGCGATATTCCAGGTGATGACGCCACGGCGATCGCCTCCGGCCCCACCGTTCCCGATCCGACTGCATCGTTGGACTTGAGCGAGGTCGCCGCGCGTCTCGCATCGAAGTTGCCGACGCGCGTGACGGAACTTCTCACCGCACCCACGGTTCAGGCCGGTGCGATGAACCCCGCGAAGATCGAACTCATCGCCACGCCAGCGCTGGCACTGAAAGCCGCAGCGGAGATTGCGCGCGGTGCCGGCATTTCACCGGTCATTCTGGGCGATGCCATCGAAGGCGAGAGCAGCTCGGTTGGAATGAGCATGGCAGCCTTGGCGCAAGAGGCCGTCGAGCAGCCCACCGTACTCATCTCTGGCGGCGAAACGACAGTGACATTGGATGGCGGTCGTGCAGGGCGTGGTGGGCGGAACACTGAGTTCCTGCTGTCTCTCGTCTGTGCGTTGAACGCCGCTCCGAACATATGGGCGCTCGCTGCCGACACCGATGGCGAGGACGGCGCCAATCTCGGCGCGGCCGGAGCCATTGCCGGCCCTGACACGATCTCCCGCGCACGCACCGCTGGACTCGATCCAGCAGTACACCTCGCGCAGCACGACAGCGGCAGCTTCTTCGAAGCGCTCGGCGATGTGGTCACCACCGGACCCACTCGCACCAACGTCAATGACTTTCGCGCGATCCTGATCCTTCCGCACTGAGGCTGCGAGCGAAAAGTCGATGCTGCTCGAGCTGCACACCTAGCTAGCTTTGCGCCGGCAACACGCGGCCACGCGCTTCTCCTAAGCCGATGCGCGCAGCACCGTCTCGCTCGCAGAAGGCGCGCAGCATCACCGCATCGCCATCTTCGAGAAAGCCGCGCGTTTCGCCATTCGCTAGCTGGATGGGTTCCTTGCCATTGCGTGAAAGCTCGAGCAGCGATCCGGCTTCTTCTGGTTGCGGGCCGGACTGCGTGCCAGTGCCGAGCAAGTCACCTGGTTGTAGGTCGCAGCCGTTCACCGTGTGATGAGCGACGAGCTGCGCAATGGTCCAGTACGCATGCCTGAAGTTGCTGCGCGAGAGCCGATGAGGCGGCAGTCCGTCGCGCCTCATGTTTTGCGTTTCGATGTATGCCTCCAATGTCATGTCGAATGCGCCCGACGTGCGAACTTGGGCGCAGTCGAGGTATGGCAGCGGCTGTGGATCGCCGCCGGCTCGCTCCCAGGGCACTCGATACGGTTCGAGCGCCTCGAGCGTCACGATCCAGGGCGAGATCGTCGTTGCGAAGTTCTTCGCGAGAAATGGCCCCAAGGGTTGGTACTCCCACGCCTGAATGTCGCGCGCAGACCAATCATTCAGCAGGCACAGGCCGAACACATGCGAGTCGGCCTCCGCAATGGTGATGCGTGAGCCGAGCGCATTGGGTGGTCCGATGAATACGGCGAGCTCGAGCTCGTAATCCAATCGCGCGGTCGCCCCGAACGTGGGCTCGCTCGCACCTGGCCGCAACAACTGACCGCAAGGCCGTGCGAACTGCTGCCCCGATACTCCGATGGAGGAACTGCGCCCGTGATATCCGATCGGCACCCACTTGTAGTTGGGCAGCAGCGGATTATCCGGACGGAACAGCTTACCGACCGTCGTCGCGTGGTGAATCGATGCATAGAAATCCGTGTAATCGCCAATACGCGCCGGCAATGCATATTGCGCATCGGCCTGTGCCACCAGACACGACCGCAGCTTCGGTTCTAGCGATGAACCTTCACGCAACCCGCGAGAGAGCGCGAGCCGCAATGCAGACCACGCTTGCGGGCCAGCCGCCATGAAATCGTTCAGTGTCGTGTTCGCAGCGAGCGCGGCGATCTTCCGGCAGTCCACGTCGAACACTGGACTGTCGAGTGCTGCCTTCAAATCGACGATGTGTTCGCCGATCGCCACGCCGCCGCGAAAGGCCTCTGCGGTACCGGCGCGTCTGAAAATGCCGAACGGCAAGTTCTGAATCGGAAAATCCGCGCCCGGTGCGTTGGCGGATTCCACCCAGCTCGTGAGCGCGGGATCGTGCGTTTCGTTGCGACTCATGCGACGGCCCTCAGGGGCGACTGGGATCGAAATGCCGCTGCAATCCTGCCCAGCACTTATCGTAGTCGCGCTGTAGTTGCGGGGACTCGAGTGCGTATCGCGTGGGGCGAATCACGTTGCGCGTTTCGAACATGAAGGCCATCGTCTCGCTGATTCGTTGCGGTGTCGTCGTATCCGCAGAACTTGCGTTCTCGAACGTGGCCGCATCCGGGCCGTGCCCCGCCATGCAGTTGTGGAGCGAAGCACCGCCGGGCACGAAGCCTTCTGCCTTCGCATCGTAGACCCCATGGATCAGTCCCATGAACTCACTCGCGATGTTGCGATGAAACCAAGGCGGGCGAAAAGTGTGCTCCATCGCCAGCCATCGCGGCGGAAACACGACGAAGTCGATGTTGTCGACGCCCGGTGTATCGCTGATCGATTGCAGCACGAGGAAGATCGAAGGATCTGGATGGTCGTAGCTGATGGAACCGATGGTGTTGAACGTGCGCAAGTCGTACTTGTAGGGCGCGTAATTGCCGCGCCATGCGACGACATCGAAGGGTGAGTGCGTCAATGTCGTCGACCACAGCTCTCCCAGGAACTTCGCGACCAGCTCACACGGCCCTTCGCGATCCTCGTACCAGGCAACCGGTGTCCGAAAATCGCGTTCCGCAGCAAGGCCATTGGAGCCAATAGGTCCAAGATCCGGCAGGCGGAATGGCGCGCCGAAGTTCTCACACACGTACCCTCGTGCACAGTCATCGAGCAACTCGATACGAAAGCGCACACCGCGCGGCATCACTGCGATTTCGAGCGGCTCCACGACCATACGGCCGAGCTCGCTTACGACGAGCAGCGCGCCCTGCTGCGGCACGATCAGCAGCTCTCCATCCGCATCATAGAAAGCGCTCGTCATTGAACGATTCGCGGCGTACACGTAGATGCCACAGCCGCTCTGTGCGGCGGGATCGCCGCTGCCCGCCATGGTCACGAGCCCGTCGATGAAGTCCGTCGGTTCGCCAGGTATTGGAAAAGGGTCCCAGCGCAGTCGGTCCGGCGGTGTGAGCGCTGCTGCGAAGTCGTTCGTCATGCGATGACGCGGCACGTGCACCGATGGCCCGTATACCGCCGCCGGTCTGATGCGATACAGCCAGGAGCGACGATTGGCAGCACGCGGTGCAGTAAACGCGGTGCCTGACAGTTGCTCTGCGTAGAGGCCATACGGGCACCGTTGTGGAGAATTTTGCGGAGGCAGTGCGCCGGGCAACGCCTCGCTGGAGAAGTAACTCGCAAAGCCCGCTTGGTAGGCAAGGTGCGCCGATCGATCAAAAGACGAGGTTCTGCCTAGATCTGTTGCAGCCACAACTATCACCTCTCATCGCCATCTGCCGCCGCAGTGTGCTCCAGTTTTCTTCTAACCGGGATGTGCATATTCCCCCGTACGCGACTAAGCACATTGCCTGCAGCGAAGCATGCAACGACACCCGTGCAGTCTATGAAGCGCTTCTTTCTTCGCGAACCATAGGAACAACATCCTCTACATGCGAGTCGATCCATGGCATTCCAGGAACGATCAGCAGGCAGGAGATCGCTATGCGTCTATCAGTTGGGCTCGTCGCAACTCTTGCCGCGCTCGGCGCGCCAGCCCTGTTCGCACAGGAGACGGACGACTTCGACACACGCCCGCGCCTCGAGGCGGCGCTGAGCAATGACACGCTGCAGCTGCGTTATCTGAGCTCCGGATCGAAGGTGGGTGCGGGGAAGAGGAGCCTGGTTTCAGGTGGATTCTTCCTCAGCGAGGAGCGGGACACCGTTCTCAGCGGCGGGTTACTGTTCCCAGCCGACCTCAACTTTGGGCCTCTCGACATGCTCTTCGGTCCCCGCGTGTACGCGGCGTTGCTAGAGGAGGAGAACGACGATGTGTTCTCCGCGACCCTCGGTGCGCAGGCAAGGTTTGTGCTCATCAGGCGCCTGGGGCTCGCAATCGTAGGCGATGCTTATTACGGTCCTGACATTCTGACGTTTGGTTCCGGCGATAGCTTGACGGACTTCAGTGCGCGCGCCGAGATGCGTGTTGGCCCTAAGTTGCTGGTATTCGGTGGCATGCGGTGGTTCGAATTCGACCTCACGGAGGGCGCCGGCGAGCGCACGTTACAGGACGAACTCTTCGTCGGTGTCGGTTACACCTTCTAGATTCCGTTCGGGCTGAGCGGAGTCGAAGCCTCAGGCGCCCGAGCCACAGTGCGTCGCGAGCAATACCGGGGGCAGAAGAACATAGAGCGTCGCGATCAGCGCCAGCAGGTCGGTCGCCATGACGACGAAGCGAATGAAGTTGGAGTGCTCGTTTTCGCGCGCGTTCTTCTGTATGCGCTGACGGGCGAGCCACATCACAGCACCGGTTGCGACTGCCGCCAGCGTGCACGAGACGACGGTGGTCAGGGGCACCACTCCGAAGCCGAATAACCGCACATCGGCAAAGCCTCGCGCGCAGGCCAGTGCTGCGAAGACGTACACGAAGGCGAAATTCGCCATCCAGATGAGCAGCCCGCTCCAGATGTAGAACGTCGTCGAGGTGAAACCATGTGAGCTCGTGCGTGCCATGCTCTTCATCCCAACCAGCGAGGCGTGTGCATCACGAGCAGGCCGATCACGGCCTGCGCCGCGCTGAAGTACCACATGATGCGCGTGTTATCGAAGGTGTTGCGCCGTGCGTGGTCGATGTAACCGGCGAACGAGCGCGCGATCGTGTAGCCCGCCATCAAAGTGAGGAGCGTCACGTGCAGACCTTGCCAGGCGAGCATGGTGTACATCGTCGCGCCATAGCTGTGGTCGGTCGGGCGGATGTTGGTGGACAGAAGCGCTTGGAGGTTCAGCGCGAAGCCTGTCGTCATCGCTGCGAAGCCGATGACGATCTGCCCCACGAACAACGATCGCGAGCCGCGACGCAAGCTCCGGTTCGCCAACCACAGAGCGCCAGCGCTGAGTCCCCATGCGGCGCAGGCCATGACCGATGGCGCGAGCGCGACGAAGTCGAGACCCGCAGGCGGCCAGCCCGGCAGCGTGATCGTCCATAGGTAAAAGAACGCGAACACCAAAGACGCGAACACACTGCCATCGACCAGCATGAGCACGACCATCGACCACCACGAATGCGAGTCCTTGCCGCTCACGTAGTCCGGCAGCCTCAAGCCGCCGCCGATGTCATACAACTTGCCCGTCGGTGGCGGATCGCTTTCCCACAGCCACTTCAGAATGCTGCCGATCGCAACGATCACGCCGATCACCGCGGGAACGACCCACTTCACCGTCAACGACAGAAAGAACACGGCCGTGCCGACGCCCGACAACACGGGCCACCAGCTCGGACCCGGCAGGCGCAACAGGTACTGCGGTTCGGCGTCGATGGCACTCGTCACGATGGTTTCGCGCTGCCCCGTCGCGAGTCCCGGTAGATAGTGCCGGCCGCTGTCGACTTCATGGCGCAGGTTCGGGTTGTCCCACAGCGGTTCACGACTCTGCACGCGTGGAATGCTGCGGATGGCGTAGTTGTCCATCGGCAGCCAATCGAGCGAGCCGGCATTCCAGGGATTGGTATCCACTTTGCCCGCGGGGCGAAAATGCAGCGCGAGATCGATGAGCACGATCAACACGCCCAATGCCAGGATGAACGCGCCGATCGTCGACAGCAAATTGAAGAGCTCCCAGCCGAGCCCGGGCTCATAGCTCCATACACGCCGCGGCATGCCGAGCAGTCCCGATATGTGCATCGGAAAGAACGTCAGGTTCACGCCGATGAACATCAATGCGCACGCCCATGTCCCCATCCTCTCCGACAACTGCTTACCCGAGACGAGCGGCGCCAAGTAGTAGATGGCGGCAAACACCGGGAAGACCATGCCGCCGATGAGCACGTAGTGCAGGTGGGCGACGATGAAATACGTATCGTGCGCCTGCCAATCGAACGGCACGACGGCGACCATGACACCCGTGAGACCGCCGAGCACGAACACAGCAAAGAAGCCGAGCAGGAAGTACGTTGGGGTCTTGCGTTGCACCTGGCCATTCGCGAGCGTTGCGATCCAGGAGAACACTTGGATGCCAGCGGGAATGGCCACGCCCATGCTCGCAGCGGAGAAGAAGCTCAACGACACATGTGGCATGCCGGTGGCAAACATGTGATGTACCCACAGTGCGAACGAGATGATGCCAGTGCCCAGCAGTGCCACGACGATCCAGCGATAACCCACGAGCGGTGTCTGCGCCATGGCGGGAATGATCATCGACACGAGTCCTGCTGCCGGCAGGAAGATGATGTAGACGTCGGGATGACCGAATAGCCAAAAGAGGTGCTGCCACAAAATCGGATCGCCGCCCTGCTCCGGCAGGAAAAACGGCCAATGAAATGCACGCTCCAACTCGAGCAAGGCCGTCGCGAGAATGACCGGGGGAAAGCCGAAGATGATCATCGCGCCCACGATCAACATCGCCCATAGATAGATCGGCATCTTGTCCAGCGTCATGCCCGGCGGGCGCGTGCGCAGGATGCCGATGACGATCTCGATCGCGCCGGCAATCGCCGAGATCTCGATGAAGCCGATGCCCAGCAACCAGAAGTCGGCACGCAAGCCCGGCGAGTATTCGTGGCTGGTCAGCGGCGGATACATGAACCAGCCGCCATCGGGTGCGAGATCGAGAAAGATCGTCGTGAAGAAGACCAGCCCACCGACGAAATAGGCCCAGAAGGCATACGCAGACAGACGCGGGAACGGCAAATCGCGCGCGCCTTGCATCGCCGGCAACAGCAGAATGCCGATCGCTTCGATCACTGGGACGGCAAACAGAAACATCATCACGGAGCCGTGCATCGTGAACAGCTGGTTGTACAGGTCGTAGTCGACCAGCGTGCCCTCGGGCTGTGCGAGCTGCACTCGCATGATGAGCGCGAGAATGCCGCCGAGAACGAGGAACAGCATGGCCGCGCCGATGTACCAGAGCCCGATCGCGGTGTTGTTCACATCGGTGATCGCACGCCAGCCTCGCGGGGACTCCCACACTTCTTCCAGCCGCTCGAGCTCGCCCGCCGGCCGCGGCAGCGGGTTGGGCAGCGCATCCGTGTTGGAATCACCGTAAGCCATGCAACACCACGACGCTTCCGACATACCCCAGCAGCACAGCGGCGAAGCTCACTCGAGGCTTCCCAACCAAGCGGCCACGGCGCGTAGCTCGCGCCCGGTGTAGATCGCAGGTGATGGCATCGGATTACCGGGCTTCACGTCTTGCGCTCCGGCAATCCAACCGGCCATCGTGCCGATGTGATTGTCGAGCACGCCGGCGGCGAGCGACACGCGGCTGCCGACATGCGTCAGATCGGGGCCGTCGTTACCGTTGGCTGGGGTGCCACGCACGGTGTGACACTCGTGGCACTTTCCCTTGAAGAAGGCGTCATAGCCGAGCTTGAGAAACGGATCGTCAGGCACTGCAGCGGGTCGTTGCTGATTCTCAAACCACGCAGCGAAAGCGGCTTGCGGCTCGGCGATCACATAGAACGCCATCAAGGCATGCTGACCGCCGCAGTATTCGGCGCACTGCCCTCGGTAGAGTCCCGGTTCACTCGTCTGCACCCGCAACTGCGTCGTGCGTCCGGGAATCATGTCCACCTTGCCTGCGAGCGAGGGCACCCACAGGCTGTGAATGACATCGGTCGATGTCATCGTGATCAGCACGGGCCGATCGACGGGAATGCGCAGCTCATTCGCGAGCACAGCGGGTGTGCTGGATCCCGGTACTTCGTAGCGTACTTCCCACCACCATTGCTTGCCGACCACGTGCACGCGCACGACATCGGAGGCTGCGTTGGCTGCAGGTCGATCGATACCGAAGCAATCGAGAAACAGCTGGAACGCACGGCTGGAGCCGACGCTCGAGAGCGCATTGCCGACCGCCACTGAATAGACGAGCAACGCAGTCAGCGTCACAGCGGGGAAGATCAGCCCGCCACCGATGATCCAGCGGCGTGCATGGATGTTCCGGGCGGGAGTGAACACGCTCAGCAGCGCCAGAATCATCACAGCCACGAAAATGACGGTGGCGCCCACGTACAACACCCAGCCGAGCTCGTGCAGCAGCTCCGCGCCGCTGCCTTGAGCGGGGTGCAGTGCGGATTGCGGCAGTGGCTCGCTCATCGTGCTCACTTCAATGTGTAGAGGTAGGCAGCGATGTCGCGTGTCTGCTGTTCCGACATCGCGATCGCGGGCATCCCCGTCTCCGGAGCCATGGCCGGTGCATCCGGTAAGAAGCGCAGCAACACGTCCGGCGTGTTGGGAAACTTGCCTGCGATGTAGACGTGTCGCGCGAACGATGCGAGCGGCGGGCCCACTTGCCCGCGGGCACCGGGCACATCCGGGATGACGTGACACACTCCACATTCGAGATCGAGGACAGCAACGCGGCCGCGCTCTTCATCGCCGCCCGGCACAGACAGATCGATGATCGGCTCCTCGGCGCAGGCAACGCACAGGCTCGAGGCGACAACCACGACAACGGCAGCCCTTCGATTTTCTTGGCGATCCATCACCGTTCCTTCCCCAGCAGATAGCGAGTCATGATGCGCGCGTGCTCCTCCGTGACATCCAGATCCGGCATCAGCGTCTGCGAGCTGATGGATTTCGGATCCATGATCCAGCGCATCAGATGCTCAGGATCGTTCGGCGCGACACCGGCAATCAGTTTTCGATCCTTCCAGTTGTGCAGCGGCGGTCCGACATACGTGTCCGGGCCAACCACGTCGTCCATCTTGTGGCAGTTGTCGCACGCGTACTGACGCAGCACGATCTGCGCGCGTTCCCTCGAATACGGCTGCGTCTCCGACGGCAACGGGCAAGTTTGATTTTGGCTCGAATGCGCGAGCTCTCGATACTGACTCTCCTGCAGGAACGGCAGCGCTTTCAGGTATGCGACTGTCGCCCACAGCGCATCTTCGGACATGCGGAATTCCCAGGCCGGCATGCCGGCCATGCGCACGCCTTTCTTCGTCACGTAGTACAGATGCGCCGCGGGCCACTCGCGCCCGGATTGCGACAGGCTGCTTGGCGAGGGCAGCATGCCCTTGCCGACATCGTCTCGCGCCACACCGGGAGCACCATGACATTGCGTGCAGTACTGCCGATAGCACGCCAGCCCCAACCGCACCTTCTCGGGATGATCGAGCGGCGGCACGACGATGCTGTCCGCATACGCGCGCACGGAGTAACGCAGGCCGATCTCGAGAATCTTGTAAGTAATCGCAAAGTGCTGCTTGGTCGCCGCCGTGCTGTACGCACCCGACAACAGCACGATGAAGCCGATCGCGCCGCCGATGACGACCAGCGTCAGCGCGCC
>CBJNAT010000004.1:0-18043 GCA_966434585.1 uncultured Gammaproteobacteria bacterium
CGGTCAGCGCCGCGCGCACCGCTTTTGATTCAGGGCCGTGGGCACGCATGTCGCCTTCTGAACGCGGGCGAGTGATATGGCGCATCGGCGATTTGATCCTCGAGAATCTCGAGGAACTCGCGCAGCTAGAGGCGCTCGACAATGGCAAGCCGATCGCTGTGGCGCGTGCGGCGGATGTCCCGCTCGCTGCGGATCTGTTCCACTACATGGCGGGCTGGGCAACCAAGCTCGAAGGCAACACGATCAGCTTGTCGGTCCCCTACACACCCGATGCCCAGTACCACGCATTCACTCGGCGTGAACCCATCGGCGTCGTCGCGCAGATCATCCCCTGGAACTTCCCTCTGCTCATGGCTGCGTGGAAGCTCGGACCGGCATTGACGACGGGATGCACGGTGGTACTCAAATTGGCAGAGGAGACACCGCTCTCCGGGTTGCGCCTCGCAGAGCTCTGCCAGGAAGCCGGCTTGCCGAGCGGCGTTTTGAATGTCCTCACGGGTTTCGGCGAAACCTGCGGTGCGCCGCTCGCAGCACACCCCAACGTCGACAAGGTGGCATTCACCGGCTCAACCGAGGTGGGCAAGCTCATCGTCAAGGCGGCATCTCACGACCTGAAGAAGGTGACGCTCGAGCTCGGCGGCAAGTCGCCGAACATCGTCCTCGACGATGCCGATATGGATCTTGCGATCCCGGGTGCCGCCAATGCGATCTTCTTCAATCACGGGCAATGCTGCTGCGCCGGCTCACGGCTCTTCGTGCAGGAGAAGAAGTTCGATCACGTCGTCGAGGGGATTACGCAGTTCGCGAAGAACATCCGCCTCGGCCCGGGCCTCGATACACGCACGCAGATGGGGCCGCTCGTGTCGCAGATCCAACTCGAACGCGTTGCAGGCTTCCTGCGGTCCGGTGAGGAAGAGGGCGCGAAAGCCCTCTGCGGAGGCAAGCGAAAGGGTAGCGCGGGCTACTTCGTCGAGCCCACGGTGCTCGTCGACACAAAACCCGACATGAAAGTCTATCGAGAGGAGATCTTCGGGCCGGTGGTGACAGCGATACCGTTCAAGAACGCCGACGATGATCTCATCGCTCGCGCAAACGACACTCCTTACGGCCTTGCAGCCGGCATCTTCACCAAAGACTTGGGTCGCGCGCACCGCATCGCGAATCGCTTGCGCGCGGGAACCGTCTGGATCAACTGCTACAACATCTTCGACGCGGCTCTGCCATTCGGTGGCTACAAACAATCCGGTTGGGGCCGCGAGATGGGACACGCCGCGCTCGACAACTATCTGGAGACCAAGGCGGTCTGCGCGAGTATCTAGCTTCCGGAGCTTCCATCCGATGAGGGGCGGGCGACCACGGTGCGCCCGCCTCTTGCGGTCAAGTTCCAGTCGTGGCGACGCTTGCGTCGTGGAAGTGAATTGCCGCGTGAATCGATGGCGATCAAGAGCTACTGAGCAGGGCTGCGGCTTGCTTTTGCGCGTCTGCTGTCAGTCGTGTGGCGGATGCGATTGGCACATCGACGTTCACGCCAGCCGATCTGCGAGACGGGCTCAACAGCTCAGCCGCACTCGCCTGTGCATCCATCGCTGGCGACATATGGGATTGCGAGCGCCTTTCCTTGTTCGCTCCAAGAGATTGGGACGTATGCGCTGCGTTCAGCAACGCAGCCGCTTGAACCTGCGCATCCGCGAGAACGTGCAGTGGAGAGGGGAGAGGATCAGCAGTCGCAGCGGTTGTCGCAAAGATGACGGGTAGTACAAGTAAGTGCATTTTCATGGCAGATCTCCTCGAATGCGGTGGGCTCGCCGTGAAGAGAGCAAGACGTGTGCCGCACTCACAGCTGCCGGAACTTTCACCTCTGAGGTGATCCTGCCCGCAAGCAACCGTGGGTGTGTTGCAGGCGTTGGTGACGAGTCCACCGATGACCGCGGGCCCAGTGTCCGGCTTTCGGCGCAATCCGTCGCAGCTCACCGCTTCAAGATGAACTCATGATCGACGGTCTTGCCGACCGGAAAACCATACTCGCCGACTTTGTTGAAGCCGTAGCGTGCATAGAAGCGCTGCGCACCGAAGTTCTCCGACCAAACACCGATGTAGATGGGTGTTCGTCCTTGCGCTTCGAGCCATTGAAGTCCGAGGTCCATGAGACGCGAACCGAGGCGCAGGTTGTGATGTCGCGCAAGCACGTAGAGTTGCTGAATCTCCCCGGCGGTGGGCTCGCGATTGTCGATGGGCAGCTTGCATGCGCCGACTACGATGAATCCGATCGGCGTCGCATCGGGCAGCGTGGCGAACCAGACGGCGCGTTGTGAATCCGCGAGCAAGCGAGTCCACGCCTCCACCGAGTGGGTTGCGGCCAAGAACGTCTGCAGATCTTCCGGCGGATACAAGTGACCGAAGGTTTCCCTGAAGGTCGCGGTCCCGAGGACAGCGAGTGCGGGGGCAATCTCCGCCGTGGCCCGCCTAAGGGCGATCTCTGGATGGCTGTTCGTCATGACGACATTCTAACGTGCGGAATTTTTGAGGCCCGCAAAGGCACTTTTTTCATACGTCGTGCGTACTGCCCTGTGCGGAAGCGAGGCACGGTGCGTGATCGAGGATCTCTGGTACAAGAACGCCATCATCTACAGTCTCGATCTCGAGACGTTCATGGATGGCAACGGCGATGGCTGTGGCGATTTTGAAGGATTGACACGCCGACTCGACTACTTGGACTCGCTCGGTGTGGATACGATCTGGCTGGCGCCATTTCAGCCCTCGCCGAACCGTGACAACGGCTACGACATCGCCGACTTCTACGGTGTCGATCCGCGCCATGGGTCGAGCGGCGACTTCGTCGAGTTCATGAGCCAGGCGAACAAGCGCGGCATTGGCGTCATCATGGACTTGGTCGTCAATCACACCTCCGATCGACATCCCTGGTTTCAGCGCGCACGGCGTAACGATCCGCGCTATCGCGACTGGTTCATCTGGTCGAAGAAACGCCCACCTGGCTGGAATAAAGGCATGGTGTTCCCGGGCGTGCAGAAGGCGACTTGGACGCAAGACAAGAACTCAGGCGAGTACTATCACCATCGCTTCTACGAGTTTCAGCCCGATCTCAATATGGACAATCCCGATGTGCGCGGCGAGGTCCGTCGCATCATGGGGTATTGGTTGGCGCTAGGCGTCTGCGGCTTCCGTGTGGATGCAGTGCCGTTCATTCTCGAAGGGTCGCCTCTGAATGCGCCCAAAGGCGAGCCGCGGCTGCACTTCCAGTATCTGTATGAGATGCGGCAGTTCCTGCAATGGCGCAGCGGACACACCATCATGCTCGGGGAGGCGAACGTACTGCCTAAGAAGAATCTGCAGTACTTCGGAGAAGACGGCGATGGCATCCACATGATGTTCAACTTCTTCGTGAATCAGCATCTGTTCTATGCGCTCGCCTCATGCGATGTGCGGCCGCTGCAGAAGGCGTTGACGGCGACCCGTGATATCCCGGAAAGCGGGCAGTGGGCTCAGTTCGTGCGCAATCACGACGAGCTGGATCTGGGGCGTCTCACCGAAGCGCAGCGCAGTGCCGTGTTCGCTGCATTCGGGCCGGAACCGGAGATGCAGTTGTACCATCGCGGCATCCGCCGACGACTTGCGCCGATGCTCGGTGACCGCCGCAGAATCGAGCTGGCGTACAGCATGATGTTCTCGCTCCCGGGTGCGCCCGTGATCCGCTATGGCGATGAGATCGGCATGGGTGAGGACCTGTCCTTGCCTGAGCGAGATGCAGTGCGAACCGTCATGCAGTGGTCCGGCGAGACGAACACCGGTTTCACGACTGCGCGACGGGCGACGCGGCCCATCGTGACCTCGGGTCCGTACGGCTACGAACATGTCAACGTCGATGCGCAACGCCGCGATCCAGGTTCGCTGTTGAACTGGATGGTGAAGATGATTCGGCTGCGGAAGGAATGTCCGGAGATCGGTTGGGGCCTCTACACGATCCTAATCATCGATAACTCGAACGTGCTGTTGCTGCATTTCAAATGGCGCGATGGCGAGCTCGTGACCGCGCACAACTTCGCCAGCGAGCCGCAGGAAGTGCGATTCAAATTTCCGGGTGCCGATGGAGCTGCACTCATCGATCTTCTCCACGTGGCCGATGTGCATCCGCGCAGAGGCGGCGAGTACGCCATCACGCTCGATGAGTTCGGGTACCGGTGGTATCGACTGGGTCATGCCGGCTATGGCATTCGACACAGTCGCGGCGTGCCGATCGACAAGCGTCAATCGCCGTGAGGAGAGCGGCGAAAAGGCTCATCGGAATCCGCGGTGAGTCTTGTGCGCGGGATTCCGCCGCGTCGCCAGCGCACGTAACCTTGGCGCGAAAGATCTGGGGGCAGTGTTGGAGGCACGATGATCGAAGGTGAGTCGCCACTAACCGCGTTGCCACGTTGCAGCATGGGTATCCCAGGTCTGGACGAGGTGCTCAACGGCGGTTTGCCCGTGGATCGCATGTATCTGGTGCGCGGTGGACCCGGCACCGGCAAAACGACGCTTGCTCTGCAATTCTTACAAGCTGGACGTGAGCGCGGCGAAACGGTTCTCTACATCACTCTTTCCGAGAGCGAGCAGGAGCTCGCGTTCGTCGCGCACTCACACGGCTGGTCGCTGGAGGGTATTGCCGTCCATGGGCTGGCGCGTATCGAGCAAATGGTGAAGCCGGAGGCGCAGAGCACCATTCTGCATCCGTCTGAGCATGAGCTCGGCCGCATGCTCAAAGTGATTCAGGACGAAATCGAGCGGATTCGTCCGAAGCGAGTCGTCATCGATTCGCTGGCAGAGCTGCGCCTCATGGCACAGAACCCGCTGCGCTTTCGCCGGCAGATTCTCAATCTCAAGACGTTCTTCGCCAAACACTCGGCAACCGTGTTGCTGATCGATGAGCACAGTCCCGAGACCGAGCCGCAGGTCCAAACGCTCGTGCATGGTGTGATCGAGCTGCAGATGCGCAATCCCGAATATGGTCCCACGCGCCGGCGCATGTCGGTGCTCAAGATGCGCGGCGTCAGCTTCAGCGCCGGATATCACGACTTTGGCATCACCACGGGTGGTCTCGCTGTGTATCCGCGCCTCATCGCTGCCGAACACCATCGTGAGTTCGATCCCGTGCCGCGCAGCAGTGGAGTGCCGGCCATCGATCAACTACTGGGCGGCGGCATCGATCCGGGCACGAGCACACTGATCACCGGAGCCGCGGGCACCGGCAAGTCCAGCCTCGCGCTGCAGTACGCGTTGGCGGCCGCGCGCCGCGGCGAGCCAGTGTCGTTCTTTGCATTCGATGAGGCGATCGGCACGCTCCTGGCGAGGATGCGCGGCTTGAACATGGATATCGGCGAGTTGCAGGAACGCGGTTTGCTCAATCTGCAGCAGATCGACCCAGCGGAACTTTCGCCGGGTGAGTTTGCAATCCTCGTTCGAACGCGCGTCAACGCGGGCACTCGTCTCGTCGTGATCGATAGCTTGAACGGCTTCATGTATTCCATGCCGGACGAACGTCTGCTGGTGACGCAGCTGCACGAGCTGTTGTCGTACCTCGGTCAACAAGGGGTGACGACGCTGTTGTTGCTCGCACAGCAAGGGATCGTGGGCACCGTGCGTACGCCCGTCGACGTGTCATACCTCGCCGATTCCGTGATCATGCTGCGGTACTTCGAGTTCGACGGTGCAATGAAGAAGGCGATCTCTGTTGTGAAGAAGCGCAGCGGCGGTCACGAAGAGACGATCCGCGAATTCAAGCTGGTGAGCGGGCAGGGACTGACTGTCGGTGAGCCGTTGACCGGCTTTCGTGGGGTCCTGACTGGTGTACCGTCATTTTTTGGCACAGGTACTTCAATCCTGGACGAACAGGGCGATGGCTGATCGGGACGCGTCCGACGAGACCGACTATCGGGTCCTGGTGCATGCACCAGGGGATGCCGATGCGGACGTGATCGCGCGCTTGCTGAGTGAAGCGCAGCTCAAAGCGACCTGCTGCGGCAACTTTGCTGAAGTTGCAGATCAAATTGTGGTGGGTGCGGGCGCCGTGCTCGTGACCGAAGAGGCGTTGTTCGGCGACACGCCGGAACTGCTCTCCGAGCGATTAGCTGAGCAACCGGCCTGGTCCGATCTGCCGCTCATCGTGATCGTCAGTCCGACGAACGACGCGCAATGGACGGAGGTGCTGAGCAACCTTTTCGGCAGTGCCGGCAATCTCACGTTGATCGAGCGACCCTGCCGGGCTGCGACGCTGATCAGCACAGTGCGAGTAGCGCTGCGCGCGCGTCGCAAGCAGTACGAAGTTCGCGACTTATTGAAGAGCGAGCGCACCGCTTGGCTCCGCGCCGAAGCCTCGCTCCAACAGGCACAACGCAGCGACGCAGCCCGCAAGTTGAACGAAGAGCGTCTGCAACTCGCAGCGCAGACGGCCGGGCTTGGTATGTGGACTGTGACCCTGGCGAATCGTGCGGTGGAGATGACCGAGCTGTGCCGGACACTGCTCGGGATCGACGCCGAGACCGAGCCGACCGCTGAGTTGTTGCGCAGCCGCTTGCATCCGGAGGACGTGCCGTCGTTGCGGCAGAGTTTCGAGCGCATGCTGCACGATGCAAAGGACTGCGAGCTGGAGTGTCGCGTCCGCGGCGCCGATGGGCAGTGGCATTGGTTGTTCGTGCGTGCGCACCTGTCTATTTCATGGAATGGTCAGCCGGTGCACATCACAGGTGTGCTGCAGGACATCACTACTCGCAAGCAGGCGCAGGTGCTGCGCGAACGCTTGTTGGAAAGCGAGCGGGCGGCGCGTGCCGAAGCAGAGCGTGTGGGGCGCATGAAGGACGAGTTTCTCGCGACCCTCTCGCACGAGCTGCGCACGCCGCTGAACGCGATCATGGGCTGGATCGCCATCCTGCGAACCGGCCGCGTCTCGAGCGAAGATCAGGCGAAAGGGTTGGAAGTCATCGAGCGCAACACGCGCCTGCAATCGAGTCTCATCAGCGACATGCTCGATGTCAGCCGGATCATCTCCGGCAAGATGCGCATCGAAGTCCAAGATGTCGATCTAGTGAGTGTCATCGAGAACGCGATCGAAAGCGTGCAACCGACGCTCAAGGCGAAGAACCTTCGGATCGACACCGATTACGACGGCGTCGCCTGCCACACCTTGGGCGATGCCGCGCGTCTGCAGCAGATCGTCTGGAATCTGTTGTCGAATGCGGTGAAGTTCACATCAGCCAGTGGCCGCATCGTCGTGGGTTTGCGGCGGCAGCCGAACGCCGTGCTCCTCGAGGTGAGCGATGACGGTCAGGGTATCGAGCCCGCATTTCTGCCTTACTTGTTCGACCGCTTTCGTCAGGCGGACAGCTCGAACCGCCGCAGTTATGGCGGCCTCGGGCTCGGTCTTTCCATCGTGCGACACCTCACGGAGTTGCATGGCGGATCCGTCGAAGCGCACAGCGACGGCATGGGACACGGCGCGACCTTCCGCCTGCGCTTTCCCCTGCAGGCCGCACTACCGGCAGCACCGCTTGCTGCTGCGTCCGTGCTCGGCGAGGACATCGATTCGGAAAGAGTGTTCGAGGAAGCGACGCGACTCGATGGTCTGCATGTGCTCGTCCTCGACGACGACGCAGACGCGCTGGACCTTGCGGTGCGAATCCTGAGCGACAGCCACGCCCGAGTCAGTACGGCGACAACCGTGGTGGAAGCGCTACAGAAGCTGCGAGAGGAGCAACCGGATCTCGTGATCAGCGATCTCAGCATGCCCATCCGCGATGGTTTCGAATTCGCGCGCAGCGTGCGAGCACTCGCGGCGGAAGAGGGCGGGGGAACACCACTGGTTGCCTTAAGCGCGCTTGCACGGGGAGCCGATCGCGAGTTGGCACTCCAGTGTGGGTTCGATGAGCATCTGGCCAAGCCAATCGAACCGGCTCAGCTGTTGAGGGCTTGCCGCAGATTTCACTCACGGGCCCTCACCCTGTCCCTCTCCCGCAACCGGGAGAGGGGACGCCTGTTGTGAGTGCATCGCCCGTTTAGAAGCGCCGTATTGCGAAACTCGGAAAGGTCACTAGGGTCTTCGAATTCGAACCCCTCTCCTGGTTGCGGGAAAGGGGCAGGGGTGAGGGTCCGCCTTCAAGCCTCCACCTTCACCGGAATCTTCCCAATCTTCTTCTGCCACTCGACCGGCCCGCTGTCGTGCACTGACGTGCCTTTCGCATCAACCGCCACCGTGACCGGCATGTCCTTCACTTCGAACTCGTACACCGCTTCCATGCCGAGCTCCGCGAACGCAACCACACGGCTTGCGCGAATGGCCTTCGACACGAGATACGCAGCGCCACCGACAGCCATCAAGTAAGCGGCTCGGTGCTGTTTGATGACTTCGACCGCTTCAGGACCGCGTTCGGCCTTGCCGACCATGGCGATCAAACCCGTCTTGCCGAGCATCGTCTCGGTGAACTTGTCCATGCGGGTTGCAGTGGTCGGACCCGCCGGGCCCACGACTTCGCCTTTGATCGGATCCACGGGGCCGACGTAGTAAATGACGCGGTTCGTGAAATCCAAGCCTTCCGGCAGCGGCTTGCCGGACTCGATCAATTGCTCGATGCGCTTATGAGCGGCGTCACGCCCTGTGAGCATCCTGCCGTTCAACAGCAGCCGCTGACCCGGCTTCCACGAAGCCACTTCCTCACGCGTGAGCGTGTCGAGATTGACGCGCACGGAATCGGGCGATGCTTGGAACGTGAGCTTCGGCCACAAATCGAGATCGGGCGGATCGAGTTTCGCAGGGCCTGAGCCATCGAGCACGAAGTGCGCGTGTCGCGTGGCCGCGCAGTTCGGAATGATCGCGACGGGCAAAGAAGCCGCGTGCGTTGGGTAGTCTTTGATCTTCACATCGAGCACAGTGGCGAGACCGCCCAAGCCTTGTGCGCCGATGCCGAGTGCATTCACTTTCTCGAACAGCTCGAGACGCAGCGCTTCGATCTTGTTCTGCGGACCGCGTGCGCGGATTTCGTGAATGTCGATGGGATCCATCAGCACTTCCTTCGCCATCAGCATTGCCTTCTCGGCCGTGCCGCCGATGCCGATGCCGAGCATGCCGGGCGGGCACCAGCCCGCGCCCATCTCCGGCACCGTCTCTAGAATCCAGTCCACGATGGAGTCCGACGGATTGAGCATCGTGAGCGCCGACTTGTTTTCCGACCCGCCACCTTTGGCAGCGACCGAAATCTCCACCTCATCGCCCGGCACGATTTCCATGTGAATGACGGCCGGCGTGTTGTCTTTGGTGTTCTTGCGATCGAAGGCGGGGTCATTGACGATCGAGGCGCGCAGTTTGTTGTCCGGATGGTTGTACGCGCGGCGCACGCCTTCGTTGATCATGTCCGTCAGCGACATTGTCGCGTCCCAACGCACGTTCATGCCGACCTTCGCGAACACCGTGACGATCCCCGTGTCCTGACAGATCGGCCGATGCCCTTCGGCGCACATGAGCGAATTCACCAGAATCTGTTTGATGGCGTCCTTCGCAGCCGGACTCTGTTCGAGCTCGTAGGCCTGGGCCATCGCCTTGATGAAATCGGGCGAGTGGTAGTACGAGATGTACTGCAGAGCGTCGGCGACGCTTTGGATCACATCGTCTTGCTTGATCGTGGTCATGGACGGTTGGGACGGGACATTCGGGGGGTGCGGAATTTACCACGGCGCTTGGTGTGGTGGCTCAGGCGGAGCGCTGCAGAGGGCGAGTTCGAGCGATCTTCACCTCTCGCCCACATCAGCCCAGCCGGTGGCCGTTGCCATTGGTTACCCTCGATGTCGCATGTCGCCTGCGTCCTCGCTGCAGCTGTGTCAGCAGCCGCGTCAACTCGTCCAAATTCACGGGCTTCGTCAAGTGCGCATCGAAGCCAGCCGCTTGGGTCTTGCGCTTGTCTTCTTCCTGGCCCCAGCCCGTGAGTGCGATGAGTTGGAGGTCCTGGCCCCAAGGTTCGCTGCGTAAGAATCTTGCGACGTCGTAGCCGTCCATCTCGGGCATGCCGATGTCCAGAAGCGCGACTTGTGGATGGAAGAGATGGGCGATGGAGACTGTAGCGGGCCCGCCGTGGGCAACTCGCACTTGGTGACCCCCGAGATTGAGCAGGACGGAGAGGCTGTCGGCGGCATCCACATTGTCATCTGCCACGAGAATGCGAAGCTGATTCGCGCTTTCGCCGGCGGTCTGGTCGTCGGCTGCTGCCCGCATGGGCGCCGGCTCGGCCAGCGCCCGCGGCAAGACGACCGTGAATTCGCTGCCGCAGCCGCTACCTTCGCTGCGCACCTTCACGGTGCCGCCGTGCAAGTCAACCAAACCTCTCACCAACGCAAGCCCGATGCCTAAACCGCCTTCGGAGCGGCTCGTCGCGCCTTTGACCTGTTCGAACATTGCGAAGATGCGGTTGAGTGCGTCGGGCGGTATGCCGATGCCGTCGTCTTTGACGGTGATCTCGAGCGCGCCATCTTCGCGCCGCGCGGTGATCGCGATGTGACCGCCCGGATCCGTGTACTTGGCCGCGTTCGTGAGTAAGTTCGCAATGACTTGCGAGAGCCGCAGCGGGTCGGCCTGGATCGTCAACGCATCCTTCGGCAGATTCACCATGAACTTGTGATTCTTTCGATCGATCAAAGGTCGAGCAGCTTCGATCGCAGCATCCACGACGCTGGATAGTGAAACCCGCTCAATCCTGAGCGTCAGCTTGCCTTCGGCGATGCGAGCGACATTGAGCAGATCCTCGAGCAGCCTACTCATCGTGTCGGTCTGACGCTCGATGACGCTTTGGGCCCAGCGCATCTGCTCTTGAGTGAGCTTGGGGGAGGCGAGAATCGCCGCAGCGTTGCGAATGGGCGCTAAAGGATTGCGCAGCTCGTGCGAGAGGATCGCGAGAAACTCATCTTTGCGACGGTCGGCCTCCTGCAACGCTTGCTGAGATTGCACCATCTCGGTCACGTCCATGCTCAAGCCGACGTGTCCCAGGAATGCGCCCGTTTCTGCGAAGCGCGGTACGGCAGAGGACTCGAGCCAGCGCCACTCGCCCGACACGCTGCGCACGCGTGTGCGGGCGCGGAACGCATCCTGGTTCTCGAGGGCAGTGGAGACGACGTCGAGATAATGAGGGGCGTCATCGGGATGCAGGAGATGCTGCCACTCCTGCTCCTGTTCGAGCGTCTTGCCGAAGAACTTGCAGTACTCGCGATTGACGAACTCGAGTCGCCCCCGCGCATCGGACACCCAGATGTTCGCTGGTGCTCCGTCCGCCATGATGCGAAATCGCCGCTCGCTGGCGCGGGCTTCCGCCTCTGCCAGCTTGAGCCGCGAGATGTCCACGATGGCGCCGACCAGGTGCTTCGCCTGCCCAGGCCGTTGCAGAATCACGGCCTGCATCAGCATCCACAGCACTTCGCCGCCTGCGGTCATCATTCGATGCTCGGAGATGAGGCGCTCGCCTGTATCCATCGTGTGCTGTATCTCGGCAGCCACACGACGAAAATCGTCGGGATGCATGTGTTTACGCCAGAGCGAATAGCTGGCGTGCCCTGGCGCGGGGAGGCCGAGCAGCGTGAAATGCTCATCGGACCACTGCACTTCGCGCGTCTCGAGGTTCATATCGAAGATGCCAGCGCGTGCCGCTTCGAGCGCGATGCGCATGCGATCCTCGTTGTCACGCAGGATCGCCTGCTCGCGCTTGAACTCCGAGATGTCTTGATTGACGGTCGCGTAGCAATCGGGCTTGCCCGTGAGCGGATCTCGAATAAGGAATGTGCGTCGAAAGACATCGATGCGCTTGCCGGTTTTCATATGCTGGAGCTGCATCTCACCTTCCCAGACGCCGCACTCGCGAGCCGTCCGCAAGACTGTTTCCTCCAGAAGCTTTCGCTGGTCCTGCGGGACATAGTCATGGAGATGCAATTGGCGCACGTCCTCGTCTCGTGCCAGCCCGAGCTTCTCGCGCGCACTACGATTCATGTACATGAGATGCGTGTCGAGACTGGCGAGCGAGATGAAGTCGGTGCTTGCATCGACGAGTTGCAGCAGGCGCGCGCGATCGCGCTGTGTGCGTCTCATTGCGGCGAGCGCCAGCACGAGCGGGGTTCGGCAACGCCGTGCCGCGGCTTCCAGCCATTCTCGGACGCGCCCCTTGATGCGAGTCATCTGCGTGACCTCTCGCCTGAATGAGCCCGTGCTCGCAGACGCATGAGTGATGGACCGGCCAACACGATTCGCGATCGAGTTGCCCCTCGCGGTCCGGTCGCGCGACGAGAATAGATGAGGTTTTGCAGTGCCGATATTGCGTGTTGTTTGTAAGCGTGTGCGCAATTACCGGACCTCTTCAGCGCCATCACCCGGAACCCTCGCCCCAACCCTCTCACGTGACCATCGGGGTATCGCGGGTAACGGAGAGGGAGGCTCGACGGTCGCCCGAATTTGCTCGCGATTGCCACGCCTGCCTACACTCGAATGGCTGTTGTGACGTGGAGATGCAATGCGCTTACATCGTTTGAGTTACGCGCTCGTCGCCGCCTTGGCGTGGTCGGCGCAAGGGCAAGCAGACGGCTTCGTCGAGAAACCCGCCGCGCTCGTTGCCGATGGCATCCCCGCCGTACCGCACGCGCTCGCAGAGAGCACTCGGCCTTACATGGAGTTCCGAACCGGGGTGTTCCAAAGCTGGCACCCCGTCGATCGCTCGATGCTGATCACTACGCGCTTCGGCAACACCGCACAGGTGCATCAAGTGCGCATGCCCAACGGCGCGCGTACCCAGCTCAGCTTCGAGACGGATCGCATCGCGCTGGCGTCCTGGGCTCCAGTCAAGGGTGATGTCCTGCTCGTGCAGAAGGATGTCGGCGGCAGCGAGTTCTATCAGCTGTATACGTTGCGCGATGGACGGCTCACGTTGTTGACGGATGGGCAGAGTCGCAACGAATTCGGCTCATGGTCCGAGGATGGTGCGCTGATCGGCTACAGCTCGACGCGCCGTAATGGCACGGACACCGATCTGTACGTGATGGATCCACGCGATCCCAAGACGGATCGCCGGGTGGCGCAGGTGAAAGGCGGCGGCTGGTCATTGCTGTCGTTCGCGCCCGACAAGCGCACAGCCGTGGTGCACGAGTTCGTTGCCATCACGAAATCGAATCTACACCTGCTGGACCTCGCGAGCGGGAAGTTGCAGCCGCTCGGTGACCACCGCAAAGAGATTGCCTATGGCCATGCGCAGTTCGCACCGGATGGCACGCTGTGGGTGACGTCGGATGAAGGTTCGGAGTTTCAACGGCTCGGTGTGTTCGATGTGGCGGCCGGAAGGTTCACGCCGACATCAGTGGAGAAGCAGTGGGACGTCGAGGCGTTCGACATCGCGAAGGATGGCTCACGCATTGCGTACTCCACGAACGAGGCGGGCATCGCGCGCTTGAAGATTATGGATGTGCGCAGTGGCGCCGTGCGCACGGTCGATGCGCTGCCCGCGGGTCAGATCAATGGGCTCTCGTTTGCGCCATCGGGTGATATCGGTCTGTCATTCACATCGGCGAAGAGCGCGGAAGATGCCTACTCGGTTGATCCGAGCAGCTTGGCGCTCACTCGCTGGACGACGAGCGAGACGGGTGGGCTCGACGTGACCAGAAACGTCGAGCCGGAACTCGTCAAAGTGAAAAGCTTCGATGGGCGTGTCGTGTCCGGCTTTCTCTATCGGCCGGATGCGACGAAGTTTCCGGGCAAGCGGCCGTTGATCGTGAACATCCATGGGGGCCCTGAGGCGCAGATGCGTCCCGGTTTTTTGGGGCGCAACAACTATCTGCTCAACGAGCTCGGCATCGCAATCTTCTTTCCTAACGTCCGCGGCTCCGCCGGTTACGGCAAGACGTTTGTGAGCCTCGACAACGGGCCCTTCAAACGGGAGGACTCGGTCCGGGATGTGGCTGCTTTCCTCGAGCGGCTCGGCGCGGATGACGCGCTCGATGGTTCGCGGTTCGCGGTGACAGGCGGCAGTTACGGCGGCTACATGTGTTACGCGAGCGCCCTTCGCTACGGCTCGCAGTTCAAGGCGGCCAACTGCGTCGTGGCGATTTCGAACTTCGTGACCTTTCTCGAAAATACACAAAGCTATCGCCGCGATCTGCGCCGAGTGGAGTATGGCGATGAGCGCGACGCGAAGCAGCGTACGAAGTTGCTCGAGATCTCACCGCTGACGTCAGTGGCGAAGCTCGACATTCCGCTGATGGTGGTGACAGGCGGTAACGATCCCCGGGTGCCTGCGTCCGAGGCCGAGCAGATGGTGAAAGCGGTGAGGGCGAAGGGCGGGCTCGCGTGGCACTTGCTCGGGCAGGACGAAGGGCACGGTTTCGCGAAGAAGGCCAATCAGGACTACCAGTTCTGGACGACGCTGCTGTTTTGGCAGCAGACGCTGCTCAAATAGTAGAAGGCGCCGGAGTGCGATCTCCGGCGCCGAGTGCTCCACAGTCATTTGAGCGTGAGTACCTGCATCGTCTGCGAGCCCAGCACCTCGCGAATCTTGGCGCGCTCGAATTGCGCCTGGTTGGCCTTGGTGATCGAGCCCTCGATCTGTTTCGCGATCTCATCGTTCTTCGCAATCGAACCGTCCAACGCAGCCCAGTTCTTGAATCGGGTGACGAGATAGATGTCCGGATCGTTCGGGCCCCGCGGCTCCACGTAGAGCACTTCATAGTCGATGATGTGACCCGCCTTCTTGGCAGCCTCCTGCTGCGCTTTCCACGTCGTTGCGAGCCACACGAGATAGTCCTCGGTCTTGCCATCCACAGTGCGAATGCTGGCCACGTTGACTACAGGTCCTTCGGAATAGGGATGCTCCTGACTGTTGGCAATGCCGAACCCGGCGAACAGTGAACATGCCGCACATGCGGCTCCAAAGTGCTTGATGCCCATGGGACTCTCCTTGGAGTTGATGTTCGAACAGGATGAGCACGCCTGACGCGCGATAGCAGGCGTAGAGACGCAGGCATCGTAGTGCTCGCGTGTCGTACTCGATTTGCGAGCTGTACGTACGGCAGGGCCGGCTTGAGGCTTGAGGCTTGAGGCTTGAGGTCAGAGGGCAGACACTCTTGCTCCCGCCTCACGCCTCACGCCCTTCCGATGCAAAACCAGCGAGGTCAACGCATGAATGCTCCGAAGACATACAAAGGTAGCTGCTTCTGCGGTGCAGTGCAGTTCACGGTGACGGGTGAGCCCGCGGCGATGGGTTATTGCCACTGCGAATCTTGCCGAAGATGGTCCGCAGGCCCCGTCAATGCATTCACGCTGTGGGATCCGAAGGCGGTAAAGATCACACGCGGTGTGGACAACATCGGTACGTACAACAAAACCCCGGCGAGCGCGCGCAAGTGGTGCAAGGGCTGCGGCGGTCACCTGTTCACGGACCACCCGGCGTGGAATCTCATCGACGTCTATGCCGCGGTGATACCGAACTTCCCCTACGAGGCCGCCGTACACGTCCATTACCAAGAAACAGTGCTGCCGATCAAAGACGGTTTGCCGAAGATGAAGGACATACCCAAAGAAATGGGCGGCAGCGGAGCAGTGCTCCCCGAGTGAGGAACAGCGCTCGTGGGATAGATCGATAGCCGCTATCTATCACGTCGGTTGGAATCATCGACTGGCCGACGCGTCCCTGCCGCTGTACTGTACGCGCCATCGCCCGGGGAACGGGTCTCCGGGCTGTATGTCAGTTCCATTGCAGGAGAAGCGCTCAATGAGCTCCGTAATCAATACAACTATCAAGCCGTTCAAGACGACGGCCTATCACAACGGCAAGTTCGTGGATGTGTCCGACGCGGACCTGAAGGGCAAGTGGTCCATCTTTTTCTTCTATCCGGCGGATTTCACGTTCGTCTGCCCCACGGAGTTGGGCGACCTCGCGGACGTCTATCCGGAGCTGAAGAAGCTGGGCGTCGAAATCTACAGCGTCTCCACGGACACGCATTTCACGCACAAGGCGTGGCACGACGCTTCCGAAACGATCAAGAAGATCAAGTACGTCATGCTGGGCGATCCGACCCACACGATCAGCCGTAACTTCGGCGTGCTGATTGAAGAAGCGGGCCTCGCGCTGCGTGGCACGTTCGTGGTGAATCCGGAAGGCCAGATCAAGGTTGCCGAGATCCATGATCTGGGCATCGGTCGCGATGCGAAGGAGCTGCTGCGCAAGGTGCAGGCCGCTCAGTACGTCGCGTCGCATCCGGGTGAAGTGTGCCCGGCCAAGTGGACGCCGGGCGCCGACACGCTCAAGCCCTCGTTGGACTTGGTGGGCAAGATCTAAGGCCAGCGAAGTCTGCTAGCTGGCTAGTCGGCTAGCTCGCTAGCCAGAGGTGAGTAGGCACACGCCGCCCCTCTGGCTAGCCGACTAGCAGACTAGCCGACTAGTCCCATCGACAGGTACTAGCCGACTAGCTGCCTCAATACGGAGTACTTCGAATGCTCGATGCCTCTCTTCGCGAACAGTTGCAGACCTATCTAGAGCGGCTGACCCAGCCGGTTCAGATCGTGGCCTCGCTGGACGACAGCGATGCATCCCGCGAGATGCAGCAGCTGCTGCAGGACATCGTGCTGCTTTCGCCCCGGCTGAGTTTGGAAGAGCGCACCGGCGACGATGCTCGCAAGCCATCCTTCACAGTCGGCCGACCGGAAGGTGGCGTGCATATCCGCTTTGCGGGTATTCCGATGGGGCACGAATTCACCTCGCTCGTGCTGGCTTTGTTACAAGCCGGCGGCTACCCACCCAAGGTCGATCAGAGCGTCATCGAGCAGATCAAAGCGCTTCAGGGCGAGTACCGCTTCGAAGTGTTCGTTTCCTTGAGCTGCCACAACTGTCCTGACGTCGTGCAGGCGCTCAATCTGATGGCCGTGCTGAATCCACGTGTGAGCAGCACGATGATCGACGGCGCATTGTTCCAACAGGAAGTCGAAGCGCGCCAGATCATGGGTGTGCCCGCGGTGTTCCTGAATGGCGAGCCGTTCGGTCAGGGCCGTATGACGATCGAAGAAATCCTCGCCAAGCTCGATACCAACACGGGTGCGCGCCAAGCCGAGGAGCTGAACGCGAAGGCGCCGTTCGATGTGCTCATCGTGGGCGGTGGTCCCGCAGGTGCTGCGGCTGCGATCTATGCTGCTCGTAAGGGCGTGAACACCGGCATCGTCGCCGAGCGCTTCGGTGGCCAGGTGCTCGACACACTGGGCATCGAAAATTTCATCTCCGTGAAGGAGACCGAAGGGCCCAAGATGGCGGCAGCGCTCGAAGAGCACGTGAAGGTGTACGGCGTCGACATCATGAACCTGCAGCGTGCTGAGAAACTCCAGGCGGCCGGCGCCGACGGGCTGCTGGCCGTGACCCTCGCGAGCGGAGCGACACTGCGCAGTCGTAGCATCGTGCTCGCCACGGGTGCGAAGTGGCGCGAGATGAACGTCCCCGGCGAGCGCGAATATCGCGGCCGTGGCGTTGCGTACTGCCCCCACTGCGATGGCCCGCTATTCAAAGGAAAGCGCGTCGCGGTGATCGGCGGCGGCAACTCGGGGGTTGAGGCTGCCATCGACCTTGCGGGCATCGTCTCGCATGTAACCTTGATCGAGTTCGACAGCCGCCTGCGGGCGGACGAAGTGCTGCAACGAAAGCTGCGGAGCCTGCCGAACGTGCGCATCGTCGTCTCGGCACAGACCACGGAAGTCCATGGCGATGGCGCGAAGGTGAACGCTCTCACGTACAAGGATCGTGCAACCGGTGAACTGCATCGCGTCGAGCTCGAAGGCGTGTTCGTGCAGATCGGCTTGCTGCCCAACACCGAGTGGCTGAAAGGCACGCTCAACCTAAGTCCGCGCGGCGAGATCGAAGTGGATGCACGGGGCGAGACATCCGTGCCGGGTGTGTTCGCGGCCGGCGATGCGACGACCACGCCGTACAAGCAGATCGTCATCGCGATGGGTGAGGGCGCCAAGGCCGCACTCAGCGCCTTCGACCACCTGATCCGCACCTCT
>CBJNAT010000005.1:0-17353 GCA_966434585.1 uncultured Gammaproteobacteria bacterium
GCGCTTGAGCACACGCCGCGCCGATGCCGGACCCGGCGCCGGTCACGATCGCTACCTTGTTTTGCACGCGATGCATGCTGCTGCCCTCCGCGCTTCAGCGGCCGACGAACCGAGCCTCCCGTTTCTCCATGAACGACTGCACGCCTTCCTTCGCATCTTCGCTGTTGTAGAGGCGCTGTTGCGTAGCGATGATCTTCGCCTGCGCGGCTTGCCAGCCATGCGTCACCGCGACACGCGCATTCTCCATGGTGGCCTGCACGGCGAGCGGCGCTGGCTTCGCGATGAGCTCTGCAATGGCAATGGCACGTGCGAGCTCCTGTCCTGCAGGGACCACTTCCTGCACGAAGTTGAATCGATACGCATCATGCGCGGTGAACTCTTCGCCAGTGAGCAGGATCTTCATTGCATTGCCCCACCCGGCGCGCTCCACCATGCGGAAGGTTGCGCCGCAGCCCGGCATGATGCCCCGTTTCACTTCCAGCTGAGAGAAGCGGCAGTTGTCGGCTGCGATGGCGACGTCTGCTGCGAGCATCAACTCGATGGCGACCGTGAAGCAAATGCCCTTCATCGCGGCAACCATGGGCTTCGTGCGAATCGGCTCGCGCAAGTTGAACGGATCCACTTCGGTCGGCGGCACCAGCGCCTTACCCTGCTGTCGGAGCGGCGCGATCTTCGGCATGTCGAGACCGGCCGTGAAGTGATCGCCTTCGGCGTACAACACCCCGCAGCGCAGCTCGTGTGTGCGCTCGAGCTGCGTGTAGGCAGCGGCAAGCTCCGCAAAGATCTTCGGCGTGAAGCCGTTGCGCTTCTCCGGCCGATCGATACCGATCAGCAAAAGATGTCCGCGCTGTTCGACTTTGACCTGCCCGTCCGGATCACGCTCGCTCACTGTTCACCTCGACATCAACTCCCGCCCGCGCACTGGACGGCAACGTACGGACCTTCCGCATACCAGCAACGTGGCGCACGCTTTTCGTTGCGGTATGATGTGTTCACTCTCTTGTATGCCGTTCAACTATATGTTCGCTGGCGGGGGGCTGGCAAGTTGGCGGCACGGACACCCCAGGAGCTCGAATGCTCGATTCGCATGGCTACGCCGCCAAAGAAGCACACGCACGACTTGCACCTTTCGGCTTCAAACGCCGTGACCCCGGACCGGAAGACGTCGTGCTCGAGCTGACGCATTGCGGGATCTGTCACTCGGATATTCATTACGTGAACAACGACTGGGGCTTCACGCAATTCCCCGTCGTGCCGGGGCACGAGATCGTCGGTCGCGTCACGCACGTCGGCGCAGCGGTATCGAAGTTCAAAGTCGGCGAGCTAGCCGCTATCGGATGCCTGGTGGATTCCTGCCGCCAGTGTGGGCCCTGTGTCGCTGGCGAGGAGCACATGTGCCACCAACATGCGACGCCCACGTATTGCGGCGTCGAGCGGGGCACCGGCTTGCCCACTTACGGCGGATACTCGAACAACTACGTTGTGGATCAGCGCTTCGCGCTCAAGCTGGCTGCGCATCTGGATCCCGCCGCTGCGGCACCCCTGCTGTGCGCAGGCGTCACGACGTACTCGCCCTTGCGACAGTGGCAAGCCGGACCGGGACAACGCGTCGGCATCGTGGGTCTTGGCGGCCTCGGACACATCGCAATCAAGCTCGCCCGCGCCATGGGCACTCACGTCGTCGCGTTCACGACGACACCAAGCAAGGCCGAGGATGCGCAGCGCCTGGGCGCGCACGAAGTCGTGCTGTCGAAGGATACGGCCCAGATGCGCAAGCAGCGCGGCAGCCTCGACCTCATCCTCGATACCGTATCCGCGGACCACGATATCAATGAGTACCTGGCGCTGCTCGCGCCAGACAAGACCCTCGTGCAACTGGGCATGCCGACGGCACCGCTAGCGGTTTCCGCGATGGCACTGTGCGCGGGCCGCAAGCGCCTCACCAGCTCGATAATCGGCGGGTTGCGTGAGACGCAGGAGATGCTCGACTTCTGCGCGACGCACAACCTGGCGTGCGACATAGAGTCGATTGCGATTCAGCAGGTGAACGAAGCGTATGAACGGATATTGCGCAACGACGTGAAATATCGGTTCGTCATCGACCTGGCATCGCTCAGAAGTTGAGCAGCAAGCACGGAAGCCGGCCTGTCTCGTACCTTCGATCCGGAGACCGTCGATGACATCGAGTTGGGCGCGAAGGTGGACTGGCAGATCGGCAACGCTTACCTGCGTACGAACATCGCGGCGTTCCACGCCGACTACAAGGACATCCAGCGCCTGCTGACCGATCCGAACCTCGTCCCGATCACGACAGTCACGACGAATGCCGGCAAGGCCAAGATCGACGGCGGCGAATTCGAGTTCGTGTTCCGTCCAGTCGACGCCTTCGAGCTGAGCGGGCTCTATTCCTATACCGATGCGAGGTTCACGGACTTCATTGCACCGGATGGTACGGACCTGTCGGACGCTCCGTTCGCACGCGCACCGAAGAACATCTACGGTGCTACGGCTCGCGTCGTCGTGCCGCTGAAATCGCTCGGTGAGATCAGCGCGTCGGCGAACTACTTCCACATGGACGAGTTCGCCACGACGGATAGCTTCGATCCCACTGCATTCGTGGATGGCTACGGCGTCTGGAACTTCGATATGCAGTGGAGCGGCATTGCAGGCACGGGCGCCGATGTGGTGCTGTTCGTGAACAATGCCTTCGATGACGAGTATCTGCTGCCCTTCCAGCACATCCTGCAGGTGAACAAGGTGGACACTCCGGGCGAACCGCGCACCTATGGCGTGCGGCTGCGGTATCGGTTTGGAGAGAAGTGATCGATGCAGTCGGCTAGCAGCTAGTCGGCTAGCCAGAGAAGATGAGCCGATCAGTCGGGGCTAGCCAGCTAGCTCAGTAGCCAGAGGGGATTCTCCCTTCTGGCTAGCCGACTAGCCGACTAGCTACCTAGCCGACTTCCTCAGAACTTATACCCCACCTCTACACCGTACATCCGCGGCTCGCCGTAGACGCTCGATTCGAAGCCGAGGCCCTCGGCAACCAACCCAAGCGTGCCGATGCGATACTGCTTGTCGAAGAGGTTCGTTGCGAAAGCCGCCATGCTGAATTTCGATTGCATCACATCGTTCCACTCGGCGCGCAGGTTGGTGAGCGCGTAGCTGGCCTGCCTTCCGTTCGGCTCGAAGTCATCCAGGAACACCTCGTCGCGCCAGGTGACGTTGCCAGTGACGGTGAACGTTCCGAGGTTGCCAGCGAGAATGTCGTAGGAGCCCGTGAGACCCACCTGGTGCTTCGGCGTACCGCGTTGCGCGATCTCCTGTAAGCCGATTGTCGAGACGGCAGCACCCTCGCGGATCTTGACTTTCGTATGCGCGTAGTAAGCGTTCAGGCTGAAACGCTCGCCATTCAGACCCACCTCGAACTCGCCGCCCGTGTTGCGCTGTTTGGCGGTGTTGTCGATGACCGTGACGACGGTGTCGGGGACACCGTCGCCGTTGACGTCGAGGCTGGCCGAGCGTTGCTTCTGCACGTCCTTGCCGTCCTGTCGGAACAACGCCAGGCTAGTCGTGAGCTGGTAATTCCCAACGGTGGCACTGGTCTTGAGGCCGCCTTCATATTCGTCGACGAGCTCCGGGTCGAACGGTTGCAGCGCAATCTCGTTCTGCGCGCGCGTTGAGAAGCCGCCCGCACGGAACCCGTGTCTGTACGACACATACGTCATGAGGACGTCAGTCGGCTCGAACTGCAGCGTGGCATCGTACGTCCACTCGTTGAAGGTCTTCTCGTTGGAAAAGGCACACTGGTCGATGGGTACCCGCTGAACGCCTGACGTGATCAGGTCCGCGTCCCACTCGCAAGAATTGAGTAACGGACGCTGCGGCGACACCGTGATCTCGCGCTTGTCTTCGTTGTAGCGCACGCCCGCCGAGAAGCTGAATTGATCGGTGATGTCATACGTCCCGGCAACGAAACCGGCATACGTCTTCGAGCTGCCCTCACCCGGATTGCTGATGTAGAACAGTAGCGCCGGGGTGGTTTGCGGCACGCGCGCGCCGGCAAACGTGAGCTGCGGCAACGTATTGGCGCGGGAGCCGTCAATACCCTTCTCTTTGAAGTAATAACCGCCGACGATGTACTCGAGGCGATCGTTGAAGGCCTTGCCTTGCAGCTGCAACTCCTCGCTGTAGTTCTTGATGCGCGCGAACTGGTTGGGCGTGATCAGGAACGCTGGGATGCCATCGAAGTCCTGCACCACATCGCGCGTGTTCTTGCGATACCCCGCAATGTTCTTGAGGGTGAGTGAGTCGTTGATCTCCCAGGTGGTCTTGTTCGTGAAGCCGTAATTCTTCACATGTTCATAGGGCTTGCCGAACGCGTCTAGATTGCCGCCCTCGCCCGCACCGATGTCGAGGCTGTACTCGCGATCGCGGAACAACTGGCGAGCCGCGGCAAACTCTGCCGGCACGTTGGTCGAGATCACGCCCAAGCCACGCAACAGCTCGTAATTACCGATAGCCGACTGTGGGACCAGCGTCGTCAGGAACGCTGCCGTGCCGTGTTCCCGAGCGCGATACCAATCCGCGATCGTCAATGTCTCGAAGCTCTCGGTCTTGAATATTGCGGAAAAGCGCGCCGTATCGAAATTCTGGTTGTCGTAGTCGCGGCCGCTGGTGACTTCGTGCGCCCAGCCGTCGCGTTCGCGTGTCTTGCCGGCGAGACGCACCGCGAAGCTGTCGCCCACGGGCAAGTTCACCTGGCCGTAGAGCTCCTTCATGTTCTCGTTGCCGTAACCCAACTTCAGTTCGCCCGAGGTTTCTCCCAACTCCGGATGCCGCGGCTCGACGAGCACCGCGCCGCCCGTCATGTTGCGGCCGAACAGAGTGCCCTGAACACCTTTGAGCACCTGCACGGACTCGAGGTCGTACAGCGCGTTGCCGAAGCCATAAGGCCGGGGCTGCACAACTTCCGCGAAGTACGTGCCCACCGGAGGGTCCGTGAAGAGCTGAGTCTCCTGAGTGCGCTGGCCGCGCATCGCGAACGCCACGATGTTTCTCTGGGAGAACGTGGACGTGATGGAGAGCGACGGAGTCTGATACTGCAGACCCATCACGTCCGTGACGCCAGCGCGTTCCAAAGTCTCACCCGACAATGCCGAAACCGAAATCGGCACATCCTGCAGAGCTTCTTCGCGGCGCCGTGCCGTCACGACGACTTCTTCCACGGACATCGTGGTTCCCTCGCCGCTCGCTTGCGCGAACAGAGTCTGTGGACCCGCGAGTGTCACGATGGCGCTAGCACTGAGAACCGCTGATCGGACTTTCATTATCTCAACCCCCTCGTAATGTTGTTAAAACCAGATTTTCGGAATCTGTGTAGTGCAGTAATGCCGCGCGGCGCCGACTACACGGAGCGCCACGCGAATCTCAACTACTCACGGCCACCGGCAGCGAGAGCACTTCGGCGACGCCGCCATCGACGTGCAGGATGTGACCATTCACATAGGAGGCCGCATCGGACGCGAGAAACACGGCGGCCCCCGCCAGCTCCTCCGGTCGTCCCCAGCGACCCATCGCAATGGCGTTCGTGAAGATCTGCATTCGCTGCGGATCTTTCGTGACGGGCTCCGCCATGTCGGTGAGAAAAAATCCGGGTGAAATTGCGTTGCAAGTGATGCCATGGCGGCCGAGCTCGCCTGCCATCGACTTGGTCAGTCCTGCCACGCCGTGCTTGCTGGCGACATAGGCCTGCAGTCGCTCGCGACCGAGCTTCGACACGTACGAGCCCACGTTGATGATCCGGCCGTACTGCTGCGCGAGCATCGGCTTCGCTGCTTCTCGTGACAGCAGATAAGTCGCCGTGAGATTCGTCTCGATGGTCGTGCGCCAGATATCCGTGGTCGCTTCCAGAAAAGCGCTCCAGATGCAGACGCCGGCGTTGTTCAGCAAGATGTCGAGTCGGCCGTGGCGCTGCACGATGTTGGGAACGGCAGCGAGCACGGCTTGCTCATCGGTCAGATCGAACGCTTCGGTGTCGACCTTCCACCCAGAAGCGGCGATCTCACTCGCGGCCGCCTTGAGCTTTGCGACATCGCGGGCCGCAAGCACGACTGTCGCACCCGCCTCGGCCAGTGCACGCGCCATCGCGAGGCCCAGCCCCCGGGAGGCGCCGGTCACGAGCGCTATGCGACCTTCGAGCGAGAAGAGCTTCATGCGAACCGTCGTGTTGTTCACCCTTATGAACAGTGTTCAGCATAGTACACCCTCGCGGCTCGAGTCCATTGGTGTGAACGCCGTTCACATACTTACCTGGCTTGGTAAAGATCGCCCGCGGCCGCTCGCGTCAGAGTCGCAACAAGGGCGCAAACTTCGTGAGAAGCGTGCGTATGTTGTCCGCCACCATCCGCTCGGGCATGCCCGCGACCGAAGCCCACAGGTACACACACTCGATAGGCAGGCCCGCGTACTTGGCGTTGACGGCTGCGGCGACGGCAGCGGGATCGCCGTAGAAGTAAGGACCTAAGCGCGTCTCGCCACGCGCACGAATGTCGTCGGTGTTCACATCCTTCGGTTGTGGCTTGCCGGTGCCTTCCACGGCGTGACGACGATATGAATTCTGTTGGTAGGCAAGATGCTTTGAGACGAGTGGCCAATCGCGTTCCGGATCCTCGCTGACCCACCCATCGATCGAACCACACATGCGTGCGTTCGCTGGATCGTGCCCGCCTTCACGCAATCCCTGTCTGTACGGCTCCAACAGGGCCGGATTGATGGACAGCAGACCCTCACCCAGCATGCCGGCGCGGTGCGCACCTTGAGGACCTTGATAACCCATCCAAATGGGAATGCGAGCCTGTGCCGGCGGAGGTGTCAGGCGGCCTCCGCTCCACAGCGTACGCAACTGCCGCGCGCAATCGTCCGTAACCGTGTAGCGCTTCTCGAGTGAAACCCCATAGAGCTCGAACTCCGGCACTCGATAGCCGGTACCCAGGCCCAGATCCAGTCTGCCGCCGCTCACGAGATCCGCAACGATCGCCTGTTCGGCGATGTGCACCGGCTTTTGCAGCGGCGCGATGAGGATCGCAGTCCCCAATCGAACGCGCTTCGTGCGTGCGGCCGCCGCCGCGCAGTACGTGAGTGGTTGTGTGAGATACCCGTCTTCGAACAAATGATGTTCGGAGAACCACACCGAGTGAGCACCGAGTCGTTCCGCTTCCTCGCACATCTCCAGCGTGAAGCCGTAGAGACGGGAGAAGTCCGTACGCCACTGTGGCGGATTGCGTAGATCGAAATACAGTCCAACTTTCATCGGCCCCTCACATTACTCACGCTCGGAAATAACGCCCGCGCCCGAAGAAGCGATCGAGACTATCGCCATCAGCGCCGCGCTGGGTCTGTAAAGTCGTTTTGAACAGCTGACTAAAGAATTCGTGAACGCGGCGATACGCCGGCCGATGCTCGATCGCGGCAATCCATCGCGACAGCTGAGGATACTTTGCGAGGTCGAGCTCGATGCCCTTGTAGTTGTGGTACTTGCCTGCCCAGGGATACGTTGCGATATCGGCAATGGAGTACTCCTCCCCGCCGAGCCACCGCGCGCGCGACAAGCGAGTCTCGATCACATCGTAGAGCCGCTTCACTTCCGTGAGATAGCGCCGCCGCGCGTAGTCGTTGCCTTCGGGCGCGATGTACTGGAAGTGCAATGCCTGACCGAACATTGGCCCGATGCCGCTCATCTGCAACATGAGCCATTGCATGACTTCGCTGCGTGTCTCGAGCGTGCTGCCGAACAACCGCCCGGTCTTCTCGGCGAGGTAGAACAAGATCGCACCGGACTCGATGACTGTGTGCGAAGTCCCGGCGTCATCGTCGTGATCGACGAGCACCGGCACTTTGTTGTTCGGGTTCAACGCCAGGAATTGCTGCGAGTATTGCTGCCCAGCGTGCACATCGACCCTGTGAAAGCGATACGGCAGCTCCACCTCTTGGAGCATCAGCAGGATTTTGAGGACGTTGGGGCTGCCGCAGCCGTACAGATCGATCACCGCTGCTCCGGATCATTTCGCTCAAACATATGCACGCCGTACGTTCGCTCTATTGCTTCAGGCCGGCCGAGCGCACCTCTCCCTGCGCACCAGCCGCCCCGGTAATGCACCCGTGGCCTGTCCTTCCCGATACGTGATCTGCCCGCTGACAACGGTCGCTTCATACCCGCGCGCTTTCTGCGTCAATCGGCGCCCACCCGCCGGTAAGTCATACGTCGCATGCGGCGCATGCAAGTGCAGTCGATCGAAGTCGATGACGTTCAGGTCCGCTTTGTAGCCAGGCTTGAGTAAGCCGCGATCGTTCAGCTCGACGGCTGCGGCCGGCTCGTAGCACAGCTTCTTGATCGCCCAAGGCAGCGGCAGCTGACGATCCGGCGATGCATCGCGAGTCCAATACGTGAGCAGATAAGTCGGATACGCCGCATCGCAAATTAGCGAGTAGTGCGCGCCACCGTCGCCGAGACCGAGGATGGTGAGATCGGTCTTCAACAGATTGCGACCGGCGGACTCGAAACGATCGTCCTCTGCATTGCCCATCGGGCGATACAGGATCTCGTGGCCGTTACGACGCAATAGCGCATCATAGATCAGCTCTGCCGGCTTCACTCCCGCGCGTCGAGCCTGTGCCGCAATGCTGTCCTCCTTGCTAGGGTTGTAGTTCGGCGGATCCCCCAGGATGAACATCTGCTCCAGATCGCTCACGACGTACTTGAAGAACGGATTCGGATTCTCGGGCGACTCCGCGATCAAGCGTGCGCGCAGCTGCGGATCACGCATTGCCTTCACTTTGTCCGCCAGCGGCAAATGCTCGAGCGGACGCCAGCTGGGATTGAGTGAGAACGGGTGATAACTCAGCTCGAGACCGAGCAACGCACCCGTCGGTCGCGCGATGACCTGCCCTCGAATTCGCAAACCTTCACGCGCGGCCTCTTCGAGGTGGCCATACATCTGCCGCCACTGACCGGGAAACGCAGGGTTCTGCATGAACGTAAATGACACGGGCCGTTCCGATGTCTTCGCGATACGGCGTAGCAGCTCGTATTGCTGATCTATAGGCGCATCCGTATTCGGCACCATCTGAAACACGCCGCTGCCCGCATCTTTCAATCCCGCCGCCAGTGCGAGCACTTCCTCTTCGCCCGTGTTCACGCTGGGCGCCGGACGCCCGTCACGGAAGCGATGGGTGTACACGCGTGAGGTGGATACGCCAATGGCGCCGGCACGGACGGCTTCTGCGGTCAGCGCTCGCATGCGCGCCAGCTCTTCGGCTGTTGGGGGCTCGAGTGCAGCACCGCGCTCGCCCATCACATAGACCCGCAAGGGCGAATGCGGCAGATGCGCCGCAAAATCGATATCCGTGCGACGCTGCGATAGAGCGTCGAGATAGTCGGTGAACGACTCCCAATTCCACGGGAGTCCTTCCGTCATGACGACATCCGGGATGTCTTCAACACCTTCCATGAGCCGCACCATCAACTCGCGATGCTCGGCTCGCGACGGCGCGAACCCCACGCCGCAGTTACCCATCACGACGGTGGTGACACCGTGATCGGAAGATGGCGCAAGGCGCTGTTCCCACGTGACTTGTCCGTCATAGTGCGTGTGCACATCGACGAATCCCGGCGTGACGAGCTTGCCGCGCGCGTCGATCTCCTCCCGGCCGCGACCCGACAATTTGCCCACCGCGAGGATGCGGTTGCCTTGCACGCCCACATCGGCCTCGAAGGGCTCTCCGCCTGTGCCGTCGACGACGAGTCCCCCGCGGATCAGCAGATCGTACTCACTCATGAACGCTCTTCCTCCGCCACTCACTCGTTGCAACGCTCGGCCGCTCATCGTGGAGCCCGTCTGCATCCACGGACATCCCCAAATGGCCGCACGACGAATCGCCATTGCACGCAATTGTACGCGGTTCATAAATGCGTACACTGTTCAGAATCGTTCGACACGTCCTGGGGGGAGTTCGATGGGCAAACTGAGCGACAAAGTCGCGATCGTCACGGGCGGCGGTCAGGGCGTGGGATTGGGGATCGCCTTCGCGTTCGCTGAAGCAGGCGCAAGCATCGTGATCACGGGCCGGCACGCAGACAAACTGCGCGGCGCGGCTGAACAGATCCGTGCGAAGGGCGCCCCCGATGTGCATGTCGTGGTAGGCGATGCACGAAAGCGCGAAAGCGCGCAGCATGCGGTGCAATCCACCATCGAGAAGTTCGGCCGTCTAGATGTGCTGGTGAACAACGCCCAAAGCACATCACCCGGCACGCCGTTCGAGAACTACGATGACGCCACGATTGCCATGACGCTGGAATCCGGCTTCTTCGGCACTCTCTATTTCATGCAGGCCAGCTTCCCGCACTTGAAGGAGCACGGCGGCTCGATCATCAATCTGGGCTCGCGCGAAGGCATCTTTGGCGGCGTGGGTATGTCTGTGTATGCGGCGAACAAGGAAGCAATCCGCGGACTGTCGCGCAGCGTCGCTCGCGAATGGGGCAAGTACAACATCCGCGTGAACGTGATTTGTCCGGCTGCGTTGAGCCCGGCAGCCGCCAACTATCTCGAGACGCATCCTGAAGAAGCCAAGATGTATCTTGCGCAGACTGCGCTCGGACGCTTCGGCGATACGCAGCGCGACATCGGGCCCATCGCACTGTTCCTTGCCAGCGCCGATTCGGCCTATCTCACCGGCCAGACGCTGAATGCGGATGGCGGACAGATCATGCTCTGAGGGATGACGGACGGATAGCGGATGGACCAAGAAGCCTTGCTATCGCCGAACGAAGTGATCGCTCTCGCCGAGCGCGAAAGCGGTGCTCATGACTTGACCGATGCCGATCTGCGCGCACGAATCGACCGATTGATCGACTGGATCAACGCGCGCGCTCCCTACTCCACCACGCAGGTGAGCGGCATGCGGCAGCAGCTGCAGAGCTTGCTCACGAGGCGCCTCAAGCTGGCGCTCGATCGCGAGACGTTGTTCGCAACGTATTCCGATGCGATCTGTGTGTGGCCGCACCGCGCACCCGCAGAGACTCACGTATCGATGATCACGATCTCCGCGGTGCTCTACGACGCGATCAATGGTGGCTGCATCGACTGGCGAGATCGGGCACGCACGATGGCGGAGAGCGTGCGCGCCGGCCTCGATCACGTGCTCGGCAGCGAGCTCGTGGACGATCCGCGCGTCATCCATTTGTCATTCGAAGATGTCGTGGCCGATCCGATCGCGGCGGTGCGCAAGGTCTACAGCGTGGCCGATCTACCGTACGACGTAGAGTTCGAACGACGCATGCAAGCTTGGCTTGCCGATCCCTCGAACCGCGCCGACCGCTACGGTCGTTACCCCTACTCCGCAAACGCGTTCGACCTCAGCGAACCCTGGCTGAATGAACAGTTCGCGGACTATCGCAAACGCTTCGGTCTGCAATGAGCGTCACGATGAGCTTTCCAGACGGCTTTCTGCTTTCCGCGCACAATCCCATCGCCAACCGCGATCAATGCGCAGCGGAAGAAACAGCGTTGCGCATTCTCGAGACGGACACGTATCGCCTCGCACGCCGCAAAGTCGCGTTCCTCTGGCGGCACGCGTACGGCGAGGATGCCCGTGCAGAAGCGCTTCCTAGCTTCGAGGCGGCCATGGACGAGTACGCGTTCAATTACGTGCTGAAAGCAGCCGCAAGCGACGAGAACCATCCCCGTTTCGTGCGCGACTTCATGCCGCCGCACGAGTGGTTCGGCCGTAAGCGGCCTGGCGCTCGCATGGGGGGTGACAATCCGGACAACTGTTATCGCGTGGCGGGCGTGAAGCACGGGGCGCGTTACGAAGTACACGGCCGTGTCATCGGCGAAGCAGCGTCGCATGTGACGTTCACCTTGGTGGCCAACTACGGCACGTCCGTGACGATCGAAACGCTCGACTTCGCGGACGTGCACCGCGACGCCGACGGTTCCTTCACCCTCACGATCGATGCGCAGTCCGCGGACGGCCGACGCAATCACTTGCGCACGGCGCCTGGTTGCAAGTTCCTCTTCGTGCGCGATTCGATGGAGGACTGGGCGCACGAGACGCCGCTTGCGCTCGCGATTCGTCGCATCGATCCACCGGACGCCGATCCACTGAGTGACGAGCAGCTGGCGCAGCGTGCCGCGCATCGCATGGTCGAGGACGTACCGCTCTATTACTGGTTCACACGATTGTTCAGCGCCAAGCCCGTGAACACGTTGACGGTGGAGCTTTCCTCGGGATCGTTGGGCGGCCTTGTGACACAAGCGGGCGCACAAGGCCGTTTGAAGCTGGCTGACGATGAAGCTGCTGTGATCACTGTCGATCCGGTCGGCGCGCGCTACTCGGGGTTCGTTGCGCATGATTGGTGGTTCCGCTCGCTCCCGTATCGGAATCGCACCGCGAGCCTCACGAGCCATGCTTCCCGGCCGAATCGAGATGGACGGTTCACGTACGTGGCATCGCTGCGCGATCCGGGCGTGCACAACTGGATCGATACGTGCGGCTTGCACGAGACGTTGATCCTGTATCGCTGGCAAGGCTTGCCTGCCACGAAAGTGCGGCAAGGGCCGGCCGTGGAGCCTGTTCGGATCGTGAAATTGGACCGGCTGTCCGAAGTTCTACCACCGGAGACCGTGTGGGTCGATGCAGATGAGCGTTCGAGGCAACTCGCAACGCGCGAGCGTTCGTTCGCACGACGGGTGGAGTGCTGATGAGCTCGTCGCTTGCCAACCCCGTCTCTGACGCAAACATCGCAAGCGACATGTCGCTGCCGCTGACTGCGGATGAGATCACGGCAGCATGGCTCACGGAGGCGCTGCGTTTTCGTCACCCGGGTGTCGCCGTCACTGAGTGTCGGGTCGCCGACGTGTTGCTCGGCACGTCTACGAAGATTCGCGTCTGCTGTGAATACGATCGCGCGGGCCGCGAGGCGGGACTGCCAGGGACGCTCATCGTGAAAGGCGGTTTCGAAGCACACAGCCCCAGCATGAAGCTGATGTACGCGAACGAAGTGCGATTTTATCGCGACGTGCAGCCGTACGTGCCCATCCATAGCCCACGCTGCTACTACGCCGGCAGCGATCCGAACACGCATCAGTCGATCGTCATAATGGAGGACCTCAAGGCTAAGGGCGTTCAGTTCCTGCATCCACAACGATCTCAGCGCTACGCGGAGGTCGCACGACGACTGACGGACATGGCACGCTATCACGCGCACACCTGGAACTCGCGCGAATTCGAGCCAGGCGGCCGTTTTGACGATGTCGCAGGCCGTTTCACCGGCTGGAGCCGCGAGTACAACGAGCGCTACTTCGTGCCCGAGGTGTGGGAGCACTATGTGAGCTCGCCACGTGGCGCAGCGGTGTCGGTGCGCCTGCACGATCGGGAGTGGCTACAGCGTGCACTCGTGCGACTCGGGGAGATCGAGGCGACGGAGCCTGTGTGCCTCATTCATGGCGATACGCATCTCGGCAATCTCTACATCGAGGCAGATGGCACACCGGGGTTCTTCGATGCGCAGGTTGCACGTGCGGCGTGGCATCTGGAAGTGAGCTACCACATCACCTGCGCACTCGACATCGTCGATCGCAAAGCCTGGGAACCTGCACTGCTGGTTCACTACCTCGAAGCACTGCGCTCACACGGGGTCGATGTCCCCGACTTCGAATCCGCTTGGAACGCATGCGGCCGCTCGCTCGCCTACGGCTACTTCATTTTCTTGATCAACGAGACCCGCTTCCAAACCGAAGCAATCAACACGGCCTATGCGGCGCGCTTCGGCGCCGCGCTACTCGATCACCGCACACTCGACTTGCTGAGGTGACCTTGACATGAGCTTCATCGAAGAGCGTGCCAATCTGCAGGGCAAAGTCGCCGCGGTCGTCGGCGGTGCTTCCGGGATTGGCGCCGCCGTGACGTTGGCGCTCGCGGGCGCCGGTGTGGACGTCGCGTTCTGCGATGTGAACACAGGTGCGCTCGAGCCAACGCGAACCGCAGTGGAGAAACTTGGCCGTCGTGTGCTCGCCATGGCGACGGACGCGACTCAGTCAGAGCAGCTGTCCGCGTTCTATTCGGCCGTAGCAGAACGATTCGATCGCTTGGACATCGTCGTGAACGTCGTCGGCGGTGTTCGACGCCGTGACTTCATGGATGCCTCACTCGCGGACTGCGCAGGCGACATTCAGCGCAACTATGGCTATGTCATCGAGTCCGTTCGCCATGCCGTTCGACTCATGCGCAAAGCAGGCCGAGGCGGCAGCATCATCAACTTCACCACGATCGAAGCCCATCGCGGCGCGGCAGGTTTCGCGGTCTACGCCGGCGCGAAAGCCGCAACGACGAATTTCACACGAGCTCTGGCCGTGGAACTGGGCAAAGAGCGCATTCGTATCAACACGCTCGCACCCGATACGACACCGAGCGAAGGCAACATGAAAGCGCTCGACCCTGCGCTGTTGGAGCGGATGAGCAAATTGCCCAACCAGGCGGTGAAGGCATCGATGGACATGTACATTCCAATGAAGGCGCAGCCCTCTGTGGACGATCTAGCGAACGGCGTGCTGTTCCTCGCTTCCGATCTGGCCTCCTTCGTGACAGGCACGACATTGCACGTCGACGGCGGCACCATGGCCGCAGCAGGATTCATCGACTGGCCATTCGGCGACGGCTACTTGCCCGTGCCGATGGACGGCACGTTGCAGCGCTTTTTTCGATAGCTTTGACCCACCGGATCCCACTTCACGAGAGACACACCAATGGAAGAGAAAGCAGAGCAAGGCCTCAAAGTGTTCGAGCAGATCATGGGGCCGGAGCGCGCCGCGGCGATGCGCACCAACGCGACAAGCCATAGCTTCGGCTCGGATATCGGGATGCTCGCGCTGAAGTATGCGTTCGCTGACGTGTGGGGCCGGGAAGGCCTCGAGCGCAAGCAGCGCAGCCTGATCACGCTCTCGATCTTGATCGCCACACGCCAGACGCTCGAGATCAAGAACCACGTCCGCATCGGCGTGAAGAACGGCCTCACAGCACGCGAGTTCGAGGAACTGCTCATTCAGTGCATTCCGTACTTGGGATTTCCCGCGGTCGCGTCCGCGACGACGGCGGTGATCGAGACACTGCGTGAGCTTGGGATTGAGACGCAGACGAAGACCGCTGAAGAGCGGGGATTGTTGTAAGCAACAAGAAGACCCTCACCCTGCCCTCTCCCGGAACCGGGAGAGGGTCAATATACCTCTCCCGGTTGCGGGAGAGGTCGACGCGACAGCGGCGGGTGAGGGTCGCGGAGCGAGAAACAAGTTATGAGCACCCACCCCTTCCCCGGCCTCCCAAACGACATCGCGCAGCTGATCGCCTCGGCGATGTTCTGCGAGTTCGGCACGGTCAGCGCGCAAGGCGTACCGATCGACACACCACTGCTCTGTTTTGCAGATCCCACATCGCGCACGATCGATACGGGCACTGGGCTTGCGTATCCCGCGAAAGCCGAACGTGCACGGCGCAATCCGAAAGTGGGCCTGCTGCTCGAGGCGAGCCCGGATCTGCCGGTGATCTCGATCGCGGCGCTTGCGGCAGTGAAAGACGCCGATATCCAAGCCAATGCAGAGCGTTACATCGCGGAAGTGATCGCGTACTTTGACTCCTTCGCGGCGGGCAATCCCTGGTCCGTCGCACGCGAGGCAGTCTGGTACTGGTCGCGCATCCTCTTGATCGCGACGCCCAAGAAGATTCTCTGGTGGCGCTCGCCCCGCGACATGGATCGAGCCCCGCAACGCTGGGATGCGCCGTCCAGCTTCGAGTATCCACGCTCCGATCCTGCCCCGCAGGCGCCGCCTTCAGCTGCTGCCAAATGGCCGACGCGCGAGTGGCGCGCGCGCGCGCAGGAATTGCTTACGCAGAACATCAGCGGCCATCTCACGCTCATGGACGACGACGGCTACCCGCTACCCATTCGTACGCACTCCACCGAGTTGACGTCCGACGGCCTGCGTCTCGTCGTACCGGCTGCCGTACCGTGGCGGACACAAGGCAAGGCATCGCTGTGCTTCGCAGGACTGGCCACGTTCATCGGCGAAGTGACCGGCGAGCCCAGCGCGGTCCACTTCAAAGTGGAGCGCATGCTGCCGGACCTGCCGTTGGTGATCGATCCACGCGAAATTTGGCAACCCCACGAGGAGATCCGCACGAAGCTACTCACGCGCTTGCACGAAGAGCTCCTACGCCGTGGGCAGCCGGTACCGAGCATTCCATTGGAGCCGCCCGCACCCACAGCCGGATCGCTCGCACGCGCACAGATCATGCAGCGCATGCAGGAAGAGGCGGCGAAACGCGGCAACTCGATGTGAGCCAACGCTCAAAGGAGCTTCCAGTGATCGATTTCACAGGACAGACCGCCATCGTCACCGGCGCCGGTCGCGGGATGGGACGTGAGATCGCGCTACTGCTGGCGCAGCGTGGCGCCAACGTGCTCGTGAACGATTACGGCGGCGATCCGGAAGGTCATGCCGGTACTTCCAAGGAGGCCGAAGCCGTCGTCGAGGAGATCCGCAGCACGAATGGCAACGCAGTCGCAGACGCCACCACGGTCGGCGATTCGGCCGGGGCCGACAGGATCATTGCCAAGGCGCTCGATACGTTCGGTCGCATCGACATTTTGATCAACAACGCTGGCGGCTCGACCATTGCTGCCATCGACGCGCTCGCCGATGAAGATATCGAGCGTGTGATGCGCACGAACTATTGGGGCCCATACCTGTTACTGCGACGTGCATGGCCGCACATGCGCGCCCAAGGCTATGGCCGCATTCTCAATGTCAGTTCCTCTGCCACCCTCGGCATCGGCACCGTTGCGCCCTACTCCTCTGCGAAGGCAGCTCTCATCGGCTTGACGTGCGAAGCAGCGATCGAGGGTAAACCGCACGGTATCGGTGTGAACGCCATCTTCCCTGCCGGCTATACGCGGCTCGCTGCGAAGTCGCAGGAAGATGCGCGCGTGTGGATGGAAACCTATTTCGCGCCCCGCTTTGTCGCGCAGGCCGTGGCCTACTTCGTCAGTCGCGAGATGCAGCACACGGGCGAAGTGTTCTCGGTGGGCGGAGGGCGCGTGTCGCGCATCGCCACGTTCAACAACGACGGTTTCTTCGACCGCGACCTCACACCGGAGCTGGTCGCCGCGCACATCGAAGAGATCAGAGATCTGAGCCACGTCGTCCACGTCGACAGCTCAATGGCAGAAAACATGCGTTATATGCAGTGGCTGCCGTGGACGGGCGGTCGGGCCGGCACCTTCTGAACTCGCAGAGCTGAGGAC
>CBJNAT010000006.1:0-17309 GCA_966434585.1 uncultured Gammaproteobacteria bacterium
ACAGTCCTCCACGCATGCCGCGTGATCAAAGGGTTGCGTGAGACGCATACCCGCAGCAACGAGGACTATTCGAACCTGTTGAGAACATTGGCCGGATGATGTGCATAACTTGTGCGACGTGGAGGAAGCGATTTCCTGCACAAATGATTCACAGGCAACGCACAGGTGCTGGGCGCTTTACCAGCACAGCTATGAAACTCGCAAGTTGTTGATGAATAGGACGCAAGCAGGCTTTTGCACACACTAGCCTTGCACTAATAGCAGTAATCACTCTTTTAAATAGACCTCTTTCATAAGAACTCTTAAGACAGGTATCGCCATGAAGTTCAGCGCTGATCGGGAAACGTTGCTGGCGCCACTGCAAGCGGTGATGGGCGTTGTGGAACGCAAGCAGACAATGCCAGTTCTCGCGAACGTGCTAGTCGCTGCTCGCAATGGGCAACTGACGGTCACAGGAACGGATCTCGAGGTCGAGTTGGTTGCGACGACGCGGATCGAGTTGCCTGCCGGAGAGACGACCGTACCTGGTCGTAAGCTGCTGGATATCGTTCGTGCCTTATCTGAGAAAACGACCCTGAATTTTTCCCTGGAACGGGACAAAGTGACGATCAAGGCGGGACGTAGCCGCTTCACGCTGGCGACGCTGCCAGCGGGTGATTTCCCCACAGTGGAGGACATCCGCGCGCAGCAGACCGTCACCTTACCTGCCAGTACTGCCCAGAAGTTACTCGAGAAGACGCATTTCTCAATGGCTCAGCAAGACGTGCGTTATTACCTAAACGGCATGCTGCTGGAGCTCGATTCGACAACTGTCCGTTCTGTGGCGACCGACGGCCATCGACTAGCTTATTGCGAGTGCCCCGGGAATGGGGGTGCCGGCTCGCAGCAGGTGATCGTGCCGCGGAAGGGTGTTCTGGAGCTCCAGCGCTTGTTGCAGGGTGACGGTGATATCGAACTGCTCATCGGAACTTCGCACGTTCGCGCTCAGATCGGCGATATTCGGTTCACTTCGAAGCTGATTGATGGTCGTTTCCCGGATTACGGTCGCGTGATACCTGCAGCGCCACCGCGTTTGGTCCGGGCGGAGCGGGAATCGCTGCGAGCGGCTCTACAACGTGCTGCGATTCTCTCCAATGAGAAATACCGAGGTATCCGGCTGACGCTGAAACCCAATCTGTTGCAGCTCCAGGCCCACAATCCGGAGCAGGAGGAAGCGGAAGAGGAACTGGAAGTGAGCTACAGCGGAGAGGAGATGGAAATCGGCTTCAATGTGAATTACCTGCTTGATGCGCTAGCTGCCGTGGGGAGCAGCGACGTAGAGCTGGGATTCACAGACTCGAACAGCAGTTGCTTGATCTTGGTCCCGGGCGACACATCGACGAAGTACGTCGTGATGCCCATGCGCCTCTGAGATGTTGGAGCGCTTCGAAGCAAGGGACTTTCGTTGCTTCGAGCGAGTTTCGCTGGAGCTGAACGGTGGATCGGCAGGTCTGGTCGGTCCTAACGCGAGCGGGAAGACGAGTTTGCTGGAGGGACTCCACTTTCTAGCTTACGGGCGCTCGTTCCGGTGCCATGAACGATCGCAACTTCTACGGAAGGGAAGCAACGCCTTTCGATTGCAGGCTGAGATCTCGGACCAAGTGGGTTCAGCGGCATTGCTGAGCCGGGGGGAACCGGAAGCGCTGCGGTGCCAAATCAACGAACGGCAGGTGAGCCTCACGGAAGTGGCGACTCGGTTGCCGGTGCACCTCATCGATCCGAGCGTCCATCGCTTGATCGAAGGTCTGCCGCAGGAAAGACGCCGGTTGTTGGACACAGGGGCGTTCCACGTGGAACCAACTTACCTAGAGGAATGGCGTCGCTTCCGAAGGCTTCTAAGACAGCGCAATGCTGCACTTAAGGGTGCGAATCCCAAACGGGATGCTCGTATTTGGGATTCGCAGTTTGGCCCAGTTGCTGCAGCCGTTGATGAGATTCGTCGAGACTATGTGCGCCGTTGGTCTGCCAGCTTCCGCCCAACTGCCGCGTCTTTAGGATTGATTGGGGCTTCGCTCGACTACCGCAGGGGGTGGCCCGAGGATTCAAGTCTCGAGCGTATTCTCGAAGCTGGCTTGGAGCGCGATGTCTCCACGGGGGTCACGCAGGTGGGCCCGCAGCGTGCAGACGTTCGAGTGCTGTTGGACGGGCGAGCAGCGAAGCGCATTGTGTCGCGGGGTCAGCAGAAGTTGCTCGCCAGCGCCCTCGTGCTCTCGCAACTCAGGTTGATGAAGCAGTCTAGTCAGGAGGGCATTCTCTTACTGGATGATCCAGGCGCCGAGTTGGATGTGGATAACTTGGGGAGATTTCTCTCGGTCTTAGCGGAGCTGCCGATGCAGATGATCGTGACGGCCACGTTCCCGGCAGCGCTCGAAGCTCTTCCACACCTTCAAATGTTCCACGTGAAACAGGAGGGAGTAGAGCGAATGTTATAATCCACGCCCCTCTAAACAGGCTCATTACATGACGGACCAAGGCAACTACGACTCAAGCAAAATCAAAGTCTTGAAGGGCCTGGAAGCGGTCCGAAAACGCCCCGGCATGTACATCGGCGACACCGATGACGGTAGTGGCCTGCACCACATGGTGTTCGAGGTCGTGGACAACTCCATTGACGAAGCCTTGGCCGGTTATTGCACTGATGTCACAGTCACAGTGCATGCGGATCAGTCGGTCACGGTCTCCGACAACGGCCGTGGAATACCTGTTGATATCCATCCGGAGGAGGGGCGATCCGCAGCAGAAGTGATCATGACCGTGCTACACGCCGGCGGGAAATTCGACGATTCCTCCTACAAAGTGTCCGGTGGTCTGCATGGCGTGGGCGTATCGGTTGTGAATGCCCTGTCCGAGTACCTGCTCCTCACTATCCACCGCGATGGCAAGATGTATCAGCAGGAGTACCGCCTGGGTGAACCCCAGGCCGACCTCGCCGTGATTGGTACAACCGATAAACGGGGAACGGTCATTCGGTTCAAACCGTCGAGCACGATCTTCTCGAACATCGATTTCGATTGCGAAGTTTTGGCTAAGCGCCTACGAGAGCTCTCGTTTCTAAACTCCGGCGTACGTGTGGAACTCCTGGATGAACGGGACGATAAGAAGGAGATTTTCCACCATGAGGGAGGCATCAGGGAGTTCGTCAGGTATCTCAACCGGAACCGCACCCCGGTGCACGAAACGATCTTCTGGTTCCACGTTCAACAAGAGAGCATCGCCGTCGAATTGGGCCTCCAGTGGAACGATTCGTACCAAGAGAGCATGTACAGCTATACGAACAACATCCCACAGAAGGATGGCGGCACGCACCTGGCCGGTTTCCGAAGTGCACTCACCCGAACGTTGAATAGTTACGTCGAGCAGAACATCTCTGCCAAGGACAAAATCCCGACGAGCGGTGACGATGCTCGTGAGGGGTTGACCGCAATCCTCTCGGTCAAGATGCCGGATCCAAAGTTCTCCTCCCAGACGAAGGACAAATTAGTTTCATCTGAAATTAAGGGAGTCGTCGAGTCTGCTGTCGCCGGGAAATTAGAGGAGTTCCTTCTCGAGCATCCACAACAGGCGAAGGCGATAGCGGGCAAGATCCTGGAAGCAGCGCGGGCGCGTGAAGCTGCCCGTAAGGCCAGAGAAATGACCCGCCGTAAGGGCGCACTCGACCTCGCAGGGCTGCCGGGCAAACTGGCCGACTGCCAGGAAAAGGATCCGGCGCTGAGCGAGATGTTTCTGGTGGAGGGTGACTCTGCAGGCGGCTCGGCGAAGCAGGGGCGAGACCGAAGGACTCAGGCGATTCTGCCACTCAAGGGAAAGATCCTAAACGTCGAGAAGGCTCGATTCGACAAGATGCTCTCGTCCGCGGAAGTAGGCACCCTGATTACGGCATTGGGCTGTGGTATCGGCGCGGACGACTTCGACGTCGAGAAACTGCGGTATCACCGCATCATCGTAATGACGGACGCCGATGTGGACGGCTCGCATATCCGCACTCTGCTACTCACCTTCTTCTATCGCCAAATGCCGCAGCTCATCGAGCGTGGCCACATCTACATTGCGCAGCCGCCGTTATACAAGGTCAAAAAAGGCAAGGCCGAGTACTACGTCAAGGACGATGTGGAACTGAACAGCATGCTACTGCGCACCGCTCTCGAAGGTGCTGAGTTGCACACCGGCATGGATCAGCCACCCGTGACCGCCACGGCGCTCGAGACGCTCGCAAACCGCTGGATGGAAGTGACCGCAGTCATTCGACGTTCCTCGCGTCGATACGACCAACGAGTGCTCGAGCAGCTTCTCTATCTGCCCGAAGTGTCCCTGACCAATCACGACGATTTCGACTGGCTGCTGCAATGGGGCAAGCAACTTGCCGATCTGCTGAACACCGAGGAAAGCGCGGTGCGGCAGTACAGCGTGCGAGTGTTGCGGGAGCAGGGTACCCAGACGCCCAAACTGATGGTCGCTCGCCACGAGCACGGGCTCGAAATGGAGAAGCACATTCATCGCGAGTTCTTCGAATCGGCTGAGTATCGCAGCATCGCCGAACTCGGCAGATTACTGAGTGGCCTCATCCAATCCGGTGCTTACGTGAGCAAGGGCGAGCAGCGTCAGGATCTCACTAGCTTTAAACAAGCCATTCACTGGCTATTGGACCAGGCGCGCAAAGGACAGCAGATCCAACGCTACAAAGGACTGGGCGAAATGAATCCGGAGCAGTTGTGGGAGACGACCATCAATCCGCAAACCCGGCGCCTGATTCAGGTGCGCATCGAAGATGCGCTTGGGGCCAACGAAATCTTCGCCACGCTCATGGGCGATCAGGTCGAGCCGCGCCGCGAGTTCATCGAGAAAAATGCACTCGCCGTTTCGAATCTGGACGTCTAGCTGCAGGGCAGGGCGATCGGCTCGATCAAGCCACCTGCGTTCGTCAAAGCAGGTGGCTGTTTCGACGCTCTCGCCATGCTACGGCGGAGTGCATCTCTGTACGTGGGTGACACGCGGCAACTCTCCGGGGGGATGTTCGTTTCCCAGGTAGGCCAATGTGCTGTCAATCCAGGACCGCACTTGCTCAATGATCGCCCGCGGATCTGCGCCAGCAGTGTCGATCGGCGGACCGATCACGACTTGAATCGTCCCTGGTTTTTTCAGCCAGCCACGGCGCGCCCAATAACGCCCTGCATCGTGTGCTATCGGCACGACTTTGCACCCTGCCTTGGTCGCAAGCAGGGCGCCGCTGACCCCATACTTCCGCGATTCACCCGGTGCCACGCGCGTCCCTTCAGGAAAGATCACCACCCATAATCCCTCACGTAGACGCTCCTGGCCTTGCTGCACAACCTGATTCACCGCACTCGCGCCCGCACTGCGATTGATGGCGATCGGCTTCAGACGGCGCATCGCCCACCCGACGAACGGAATCCACATGAGTTCTCGTTTGAGCACCCATGCCTGCGGCGGAAGGAGCACGGTCTGTGCAATCGTCTCCCAGGATGAAGAGTGCTTGCACAACGCGACATGTGCGCCCGATGGAACGTTCTCGGCGCCAATCACACGATAGTCGAGGCGGCAAAGCCACTTCAGGGCGCGAAGTTGTGACCGAGCCCAGCTGCGTGCAATAGCCTGCAAGTGGCGCATCGGCACCCAGAAGAAGAGCAAAACAACGACCGCATACAGCAGCGTGCCGAAAAAGAGCCAGCTCGTGTAGAGCATGGATCGCAGCAGCTGCATGCACCTACCCAGGCAATCGTGACAGGTCAGCCACTGCGGAGAATAAGTGCCGCAGCCGCTGGAGAAGCGCAAGCCGATTGTCCCGGACGCGCGGATCCTCGGCCATGACTAGCACCTTGTCGAAGAACGCGTCCACAGGTGTTCTTAGCTGCGCCATGCGGGTGAGCGCGTTTGCGTAGTCACGTTCATCCACCAGTGGCTTGGTATCCGTCTCTGCACGCTGCACTTCAGCCAGTAACGCGCGCTCCTCCTGCTCGACGCACAACTCGCTCTCGACGTTGGCGCCGCTCGCCGTCTGTGATTTGCGAAGAATGTTTGCAATGCGCTTGTTAGCAGCTGCAAGTGCCTCCGCATCGGGTAACCGCATGAAAACCTCCAGCGCTTGCAGTCGCACGGCAAAGTCGAGCGGCGAACTGGGTCGCTTTGCGAGCACCGCATCGAACATTTCGGGTGTAACGGTTCGCTCCCCGACATCCTCCAGGTACATCGCACGCAAGCGTTCGGAGAAATAGTCGACGACATCATCTGTGCCGGTTGTCGCTGCAACGGGCTGTTGCTCCACTGCTCTTGCGATCAGCCCATGTAGGTTCAGCTCGAGACCCTGTTCAAGGCACATGCGCAGCACACCTACAGCGGCACGTCGCAAACCGAACGGATCGCGCGTGCCGGTTGGCTTCTGACCAATGGAGAAAATGCCAGCGATGGTGTCGAGCTTATCCGCAATGGCAATTGCTCTGCCGGCAGCCGTCTCAGGTAGGCGATCGCCCGCGAATCTAGGCAGATACTGTTCCTCAATGGCGGTCGAGACTTCGTGCAGCTCGCCATCCGCCGTCGCGTAGTACTTGCCCATGAGCCCCTGCAGCTCCGGGAACTCTCCCACCATTGCAGTAAGCAAGTCGCATTTCGCCAGCTCGGCTGCGCGCGCGACCGTGGTCGCACTTGCGCCGAGCATTGGCGCAAGATGTACAGCCAACGAGCGTACGCGCTGCATCTTGTCGAACAGGGAGCCCAGACGCTGCTGAAAGGTCACGGACCGCAACAACTCAAGACGAGCACCCAGAGGCTGCTTACGATCTGTTTCCCAGAAGAAAGCAGCGTCACTCAACCGCGGACGAATGACACGCTCATTACCTTCGCGCACTTTGGTTGGATCACGGCTTTCGATGTTCGCCACAGCGATGAAGTAATTGAGCAAGCGACCGCTACCGTCGCGCACGGGGAAGTAGCGCTGGTGCTCCTGCATGGTTGCAATCGGCACCTCCGCAGGAAGGTCCAGAAAGCGAGCATCGAACTGACCGATGAGCGGCACAGGCCATTCCACCAATGCGGTGACCTCTTCGAGTAGCGCTTCCTGGATCACCGCAACGCCACCCACTGAAGCTGCTGCAGTCTCTGCGCCGCGTCGAATGCGCTCGCTGCGAATGTTGAAATCCACTAGCACGCGACCTTTGGTTTCCAGCAGCGACTCGTAACGCGAGGGACTGCCGATCGCAATCTCACCCGGTGCATGGTAGCGATGCCCGCGGGAATGCTTGCCGCTGCGGACCCCGAGGATCTCCGTCTCGATAACCGTGCTGCCGAACAGCAGCACGACCCAGTGCACCGGCCGAACGAACTCCACCATGCCAGCGCCCCAGCGCATCCGCCGCGCAATCGGCAACGTGTCGAGGGCTTTCTGAACGATCTCAGGCAACAACCGAAGCGCATCCTCGCCTGCTTTTACGCCCTCGTACTGCAGCACCTTCCCCTTTGGGCCATCCGCCTGGCTCAGCTGATCGAGCGACACGCCACACGAGGCAGCAAACCCCAGTGCGGCCTTCGTTGGTTGACCGGAGCTATCGAGCGATGCGGTCACAGCCGGACCTAGCCGACGGATGGGTTGATCGGGCTGGCGATCGATCACCTTCTGAACACGCACCGCAAGCCGGCGGGGAGTTGCGAACCATTGCACCTGGCCGTGTACCAGGGATGCACTTGAAAGGCCGGCATCGATGCTGCCGGCGAATGCCTGTGCCATGGTTGCGAGTGACTTGGGCGGCAACTCTTCGGTGCCGATCTCGACGAGGAAGTCGCGCTTGCTAGCCATGCTCACGCCGCCTCGTTCGCAACCCGCGCGAGCATCGGAAAGCCCAGCGCCTCGCGGCTGGCGTAGTAGGCTTCGGCGACCCTCTTGGCCAGTGCGCGCACGCGCAGGATGTAGCCCTGCCTCTCAGTCACTGAAATGGCACGCCGCGCGTCCAGCAGGTTGAATGTGTGAGATGTGCGCAGCATCTGCTCGTACGCAGGCAAGGCCAGGTTCTGCTCGAGCAGCTGAACGCAAGCGCGCTCGTGTTCATCGAAGTAGCGAAATAGCAGCGCCACATCCGCCGCTTCGAAGTTGTACTTCGACTGCTCGACTTCGTTTTGGTGGTAGACGTCGCCGTAGGTGACCTTGCCGAGCGGACCGTCCGTCCACGTGATGTCGTAAATGCTCTGCACACCCTGCAGGTACATCGCGAGGCGTTCGAGGCCGTACGTAATCTCGCCCATCACCGGACGACAGTCCAAGCCGCCGACTTGCTGGAAGTACGTGAATTGCGTGACTTCCATGCCGTTCAACCAAACTTCCCACCCGAGCCCCCAGGCCCCGAGCGTGGGCGATTCCCAGTTGTCCTCCACGAGTCGGATGTCGTGAGTCAACGGATCGAAGCCAAGTTCCGCCAGAGAGCCCAGGTAGAGGTCGACGATGTGGGGCGGCGAGGGTTTGATCACCACCTGAAACTGATAGTATTGCTGCAGCCGAAACGGGTTGTCCCCGTAGCGGCCATCAGTGGGACGTCGGGAAGGCTGTACGTATGCGGCGCTCCAGGGCTCCGGTCCCACCGCCCGCAACAGGGTGGCTGGGTGAAACGTACCGGCGCCCATTTCCATGTCGTACGGCTGCATCAGCACGCAGCCTTGGCGACCCCAATAGCTCTGCAGACGCAAAATCAGCTCCTGAAACGTGCCAGGAGGAGAAGGCAGCCGTTTGGACATGGATGATCCCGAGATGAGATGCGCGGACGTTTCGAGGGCCAGCGCGCCGCGCGAAGCGCGCGAGTATAAGCGGGCCGCGCGGACCGACAATCTCTTCGCTGACCGCCAAATGCGCACGAATGCGCGCCAACAACGGACGCGGCGCGGACGCCATGCACAATCGTGGTACGAATGCAGCCTCAGGCGCACTATCATCGTGCGGCCCGACTGCTAGAGAGGGCCAGCCATCGCGAGTTTTCGCGGCCCTGCGCCAGAGCGGTGCGCTGGCATATTTCCTGCAAATCTGGGCCTTAGACCCAACAAATACCTACGGCCTCGATCGGCGAGCGAGCCGAGGTCACCCAATCTCGTCGCGTATCGGAGGAGATCTCATGACGACCCCCGCTGAAGTCCTCAGCATGCTCAAGGAGAAGGAAGTCAAGTTCGTTGACTTGCGCTTCACTGACACTCGCGGCAAGGAGCAGCACGTTACCGTGCCAGCCCACACCATCGATAAAGGGTTCTTCGAAGACGGGAAGATGTTCGATGGCTCTTCGATCGCCGGCTGGAAAGGCATCAACGAGTCCGACATGGTGCTCATGCCTGATCCTGCCACGGCAGTAATGGATCCCTTCTTCGAAGAGGCCACGCTGAACATCCGTTGCGACGTGCTCGAGCCGTCCACGATGCAGGGTTATGAGCGTGATCCTCGTTCGATCGCCAAGCGCGCCGAGGCTTACCTGAAGTCCACGGGCGTGGGCGATGTGGCCTATTTCGGCCCGGAAAACGAATTCTTCATTTTCGACAGCGTGCGGTATGGCACGGAGATGGGCCGTTCCTTCTTCGAAATTGATTCCTCCGAAGCAGCCTGGAGCTCGGGCAAGAATTACGAAGCCGGCAACACCGCGCACCGTCCGGGCGTGAAGGGCGGGTACTTCCCTGTACCGCCGGTCGATTCTTTCCAGGACATCCGCTCGGCGATGTGCACGGCACTCGAACAGATGGGTCTCAAAGTCGAAGTGCACCACCACGAAGTTGCCACGGCGGGTCAGTGCGAAATCGGTGTGGGCTTCAGCACGCTCGTGAAGAAGGCTGACGAAGTGCAGATCCTCAAATACGCGATCCACAATGTGGCGCACGCGTACGGCAAGACGGCGACCTTCATGCCGAAGCCCCTCGTCGGGGACAACGGTAGCGGCATGCACGTACACCAGTCGATCGGCAAAGAAGGCAAGAACCTGTTCGCCGGCGACAAGTACGCGGGTCTGTCCGACCTCGCGCTCTATTACATCGGCGGCATCATCAAGCACGCGCGTGCCATCAACGCGTTCACTAACTGCAGCACCAACAGCTATAAGCGATTGGTGCCGCACTTTGAAGCACCCGTGAAACTCGCGTACTCCGCGCGTAACCGCTCGGCCTCGATTCGTGTGCCCTGGGTTTCGAGCCCCAAGGCCCGTCGTATCGAAGTGCGCTTCCCGGATTCGACCGCGAATCCTTACCTCGGCTTCGCGGCCATGTTAATGGCGGGCATCGACGGCATCGTGAACAAGATTCACCCGGGTGATCCGGCTGACAAAGATCTGTACGACCTGCCGCCCGAGCAGGAAAAGGACATCCCGGAAGTCGCCTTCTCGCTGGAGCAGGCCTTGGAGTACCTCGACAAGGACCGCGCATTCCTCAAGGCGGGAGGTGTCTTCACGGATGACGTGATCGACGCCTACATCACCCTGAAGACGCAGGAAGTCCAGAAGGTGCGTATGTCGACTCACCCGCTCGAGTTCGAGCTGTACTACAGCGTGTAAGCCCGAAGGCGCCGCGATTCCCTTGGTCGCGGCGCCTTGCCGGCAGCAAAAGTGAGCTGCCGTTCTTATCAGGCGGAGGTTCCTGCAGCTATGCTCTGCCGTCATGCGTATCGCGCTGCTCTTGGCGGTGACTCTGGCGACACCCGTGTTCGCGGGCCAGGTCGTATGGAAATGGGTGGACTCTCAGGGAGTGACCCACTATGCCGATCGGCCTGTGCCGGGCGCGCAGCGCATCGAGCTGCAAAGCGGCACAACGACCGTGGACACTCCTCCGCCCAGCCGCACCTACGACAATTCGACGCGACCGCCCCCAGCGGCAGGGCCTGCCTATCAGAACGTCGAGATCTGGAAGCCAGGCAACGACGAGGTGTTATCCAATGTGGGCGGCAATGTGGAAGTGAGCATTCGGGTGGAACCCGACCTCCGTGCAGGCGACACGCTGAGCCTATATCTCGATGGTCGGCTCGTGGAGGGTCCCGCGGGGAATGCGGCGCAATTCACCCTGACAGACGTATTCCGCGGTTCGCACCAGTTGCAGGCCATCATCACGGATCAACGCGGCGAACGCGTTGCGCAAAGCCAGCCTGTCACTTTTCACGTGCGGCAGACGTCCATCTTGAATCCGCAGAACCCACAACGCGGCAACACGCCGCGTTAGGCACAGTTCCACTCAATTCATCCCTTTCACCTGATCTTTTCTTCCCGGCGCGCGCCGCGCGCTGGGCGCACGCGTCTCACGCGCGCACGCCACGAACGCGTGCGGGCAGAGCGTGAGTACGCACATGGCGGCACAACCTTCCTGGCGGACGGCGGCGAAAACAGTGGCGGACGCAACGCGCGTACTGGATGGCTTGAGCACGAGCGTGCTGCTCATCGATCCGTCGCGCAAGCTTACTTACATGAATCTCGCCGCAGAGGCGTTGTTTGGTATCAGCCGTAACCAAGCGTGCGGGCATCGGCTCGTCGAGCTGGTAGTCGACGCGTCCGAGCTCGACGGCGTCATCAGCCGTGCACAAGAAACTTGGCGTCCTTTTTCCCGCCGTGAGATGGCGCTGCGCTCGATGCACAATGACGAACAACTCGTCGTCGATTGCACTGTCTCGCCTTTCGAAGAAGCCGGTGTACCCGGCGCTCTGCTGATTGAACTGAGTGATGCCACACAACACCAGCGCATCACGCGTGAGAACGCGCTCCTAACGCAGGTAGGGGGCAGCCGCGCAATGATTCGTCAGCTTGCTCACGAGATCAAAAACCCTCTCGGCGGGCTCCGGGGTGCCGCGCAGCTGCTGGAGCGGCAGCTCAGCGATGCCTCTATGCGTGAGTACACCTCGGTGATCATCAGCGAAGCCGATCGGCTCGTCGGACTGGTGGATGCTCTGCTGGGGCCAGGACATGCGCCGCGCAAAGAGCTAGTGAACGTGCATGAGCTCTTGCAGCACGTCGGCTATCTGCTCGCTGCTGAAGCACCACCGGCCATCGTGATTCAACGCGACTACGACCCGAGCTTGCCGCCGCTCAAGATCGACCGAAATCACATCATCCAGGTGTTCCTCAATCTCGGTCGCAATGCCGTGCAGGCACTCGGCCATAGCGGACGCATCATCATGCGAACGCGCGCGCTCACGAACGTCAACATTGGACAGCGTCGCCATCGCCTCGTGGCGAGCATTCAGTTCGAGGACAACGGGCCCGGCGTCCCCGAACATCTGCGCGAGACGCTGTTTTATCCATTAGTCACCGGCCGTTCCGACGGTACCGGTCTCGGTCTCGCCGTTGCACAGGACTTAGTCAGCCGCCATGACGGTCTCATCGAGTTTTCGAGCCGCCCAGGGCTCACAACCTTTACAACTCTCCTCCCATTCCATGTCACAGGTTCAGGATAAAGCACTTAACGTCTGGTTGGTCGATGACGACGCGTCGATTCGCTGGGTGCTGGAACGCGCCTTGCGTCAGGGCGGCATGGCACCCACTGCGTTCGATCAAGCCGATACTGCACTCGCTGCGCTGAAGCGTGAGCGACCGGACGTGCTGATCACGGACATTCGAATGCCGGGCCGCAGCGGGCTCGATCTACTCTCCGAGATTCGCGACAGCCAGCCCGAGCTGCCCGTCATCGTGATGACCGCACATTCTGATCTCGACAGTGCGGTTGCCGCCTACCAAGGCGGCGCCTTCGAGTATCTCCCGAAGCCGTTCGATATCGATCAAGCGGTCGATCTCGTCAGGCGTGCGGCGAACCAGCGCACGCGTGGCGAAGAAGTCGCTATCGACTCGAAACGCATTCCCGAGATGCTCGGCCAAGCACTTGCGATGCAGGAAGTGTTTCGCGCAATTGGCCGTCTGTCGCGCTCGAGCATGACCGTTCTGATCACCGGCGAGTCGGGTACTGGCAAGGAGCTCGTTGCGCGCGCACTCCACCGCCACAGCCCGCGCGCGAACAAAGCGTTCATTGCACTGAACACGTCTGCATTCACCGCTGATCTGCTCGAGTCCGAATTGTTTGGTCACGAGAAAGGCTCGTTCACGGGTGCAGACTCCCAGCGTCGCGGACGGTTCGAGCAAGCCGACGGCGGCACACTGTTCCTCGATGAAATCGGCGACATGTCGCCTCAACTCCAGACGCGCTTGTTGCGTGTGCTGGCGGAAGGTGAGTTCTACCGTGTCGGCGGTCAGGTCCCCGTGCGGGTGGACGTGCGCGTTATTGCCGCAACACACCAGGATCTCGCCGAGCGTGTACGTCAAGGTCTCTTCCGCGAAGATTTGCTACATCGCCTGAATGTCATTCGCATCGAGGTGCCGCCGCTGCGTTCGCGCCGCGAAGACATTCCGGAACTGTTGATGCATTACCTGGAGGCAGCAGCGCTCGAGTTGGGTGTAGAACCCAAGCTGCTGACTCCGGAAGCCGCAGCCGCGCTGAGCTTATTCGACTGGCCGGGGAATGTACGACAGCTCGTCAATGCGTGCCGGCGTCTAACCGTGACCGCGCCCGGTCGCGAGATCAAAGCCGAAGACATTCCGGCCGACTTGGGCGGCGTGCCGAGCCCCGAGAAACTGCAGGATGAGTGGACGCGTCAGCTCACTAGCTGGGCCGAGAAGCGGCTCGCGGCCGGCGATATCCCCTTGCTCGACGATGCACTACCCGAGTTCGAACGTACGTTGATTCGAGCTGCGTTACGCAAGGCGGAAGGCGGTCGCCAGGAAGCGGCACGGTTGCTGGGCTGGGGTCGTAACACTCTCACGCGCAAACTCAAAGAGCTCGCGATGGATGAAGATTGACCCGTTCACAGAAACGCCCTTCTGAGACTCGATCCGATTTTCTCTACAATCGCGCGCATCGTAAGGACCGAGCGAGCGCGCTCTCTTGAATGACTGGCAACGACAGCTAACGGCCATTGTTCTGGGCAACAGCATCGAGGCTTGGCTATACGCAGCCTCAATTGCGTTGACCACGTTGCTGGTGTTGTCCCGGCTCAGAGCTGTTGTCGTTGCACGTGCGAGTAAGCAGGTGTCTCCCAGCGGTCGCGGCGTACTACTCGCAACACTGCTCCACCGCACGCATTTCATCTTCTTTCTAACGCTCGCATTGCTGCTCGCGACGCGCGCGCTGGCCCTCGGACCGCGAACATATCGCATCGTGCACATCGCGGTACTCGCGGGTGTGTGGGTCCAGGTGGCGCTGTGGGCGAGTGCCATCGTCGTGTATCTCATTCGCGAGGCGCTCGTGCGTCGCGGCGCCCAGCACCTCGCCACAGCGGGAGGGTTCGTCGTTATTTCGCTGACCGCGCAAGCGCTGGTCTGGATCACGGCTCTTGCGCTCGCGTTGGCCAACGCTGGGGTCAATGTCGCTGCACTGATTGCCGGATTGGGCACGGGGGGGGCGGCGCTCGCACTGGCCTTACGCGGGTTCCTGTCGAACTTGTTCGCGAGCGCTTCCATCGCACTCGACAAGTTGTTCTCGGTCGGCGATCAGCTGGTGAGCGGCCAATTCCAGGGCAAGGTAGAACATATCGGCAATCGCACGACATCCTTACGCAGCGTCAACGGCGAACAAATCCTCATCTCGAACGCAGACCTGCTAAAAAGTCGCCTGCGCAATTTCGGGCGAGTAGTGGAACGGCGCGAGGTGTTGTCGATACGGCTGCCTCGAACCATTGCCATCCCCGAGATTCGCGAGGCGCTGCACCTGATCTCGCTAGTCATTCATGAGCAGCCGCTGACGCGTCTCGATCGCTGTCACTTCATCGGCTTCGCACCGGATGCACTGCAGATCGAAGCGGTGTACTACGCCCGGGCCGGAACGGTTGCGGAACTCGCCGAAGTGCGCGACAGCATCGACAGTGCGCTGCACACCGCGTTCGCTCGCAGCCGCATTCGAGTGGAGTATCCCGTGCAACGCGCCCAGATCGCGTTCGCGTAAGCACGCCATGTTCCACGTCGTGCTGTTCGAGCCGGAGATTCCACCCAACACCGGCAACATCATCCGGCTGTGCGCAAACGCGGGTGCCTGTCTGCATCTGATCAAACCGCTAGGGTTCACTCTGAACGCAAAAGCGGTGCAGCGCGCGGGACTCGACTATCGCGAACTCACGGATGTGAAAACGTGGGAATCGCTGCGTGAGTGTTTAGGATCACTTGCGGCGTCGCGTTGGTTCGCGATGACGACGAAGGCGCAGCGCAACTATGCGCAGGGGCGGTTCGTCGAGAACGACGTATTCGTTTTCGGTCCTGAAACACGGGGTTTGCCAGCGCACGTGCTGGAAGAGTGCGCGGCGGAACATCGTTTGCGGATTCCGATGCGCCCAGGCAGTCGAAGCATCAATCTGTCGAACTCGGTGGCGATCGTTCTCTACGAAGCTTGGCGCCAATCGGATTTCACAGGTGGGCAATGATCAAATCGTCTCTGCCTTGATAGCGCGGCTCATCAACTCGCGCACGGCGGCTCGAGGCTCCAGCCCCTCGTAGATCACACGATGAATCGAAGCGCAGATCGGCATGTCGATATTGAGTGCCCGCGCGACACCCACCACTGCCTTCGCGGCGAACACGCCCTCCACCACCTGCCCAATCTCCGCCTGGGCCTGTGCCATGGAACGTCCTTGCGCCAGCGCGAGTCCGCAACGTCGGTTGCGCGATTGATTGTCGGTGCAGGTGAGGATCAGATCGCCCATACCCGCGAGGCCCATGAAAGTGTCCTTCTGTGCGCCGAGCGCGACCCCCAATCGAGTCATCTCGACGAGGCCGCGTGTGATGAGCGCGATGCGAGTGTTGGCGCCGAATCCCAGCCCATCGGACATGCCCGCGCCGATTGCGAGCACGTTCTTGACCGCGCCGCCGACTTCGACGCCCACCATGTCGCTCGAGGTATAGGCGCGAAAGCTGTCGCCGGAGACTCGCTCGGCGAGTTCTTGCGCAAAGGCCACGTCGGTCGACGCGACCGTCATGGCGGTAGGCAGACCGGCACCGACTTCTTTGGCGAACGTCGGCCCGGAGAGCACCGCGAGCGGCCGCTCGGCCCCAAGGACTTCGTGCGCAACGACATGCGGTAGCCTGCCGGTTTCGAGCTCGAAGCCCTTCGTCGCCCAGGCCACACGAGCGTGGGGCAGCAGATCCGGCCGGATCATCTCGAGCGTGCTGCGAAAGCCGTGACTGGGTACGGCAAGGAGGACGAGCTGCGTGCTATCGAGCGCCGTCTTGAGCTCATCCGCCACCTGCAGGCCCGCTGGGAACGCCGCACCAGGCAGGTAACGAGCATTCATCCGCTCTCGCGCCAGCGCCGCTCGCTCCTGTGGGTCTCGAGCCCAGAGCAGGCTCGAGCGGCCGCCCCGCGCAAACTGAATCGCAAGCGCCGTACCCCAGGAACCGGCCCCGACGACCAACACCGCAGCATCTGGTTTTTTTGAAGAAGCTGGCATAGGGATGTCAGCTGTACCTGGTGCGAGCAATCGCACCATTTATATTAATTGATAGGTTGGTTGGCCACTTGCTGCTGCTGTTGAGCGCGTGTGCGTGCCTGCTCGAACAGCATGTCGAAGTTGACCGGCGGCAAGAGGAATGGCGGGAAGCCCCCCTTCAAGAGCAGGTCGGACGCCGTCTGGCGCGCATAAGGCAAGAGGTAGTTGGGGCAGAAGATTGCCAGCAGCCGCTGCAGGTCTTCCGCAGGAATGTTACGTACGCCGAAGGCGCCTGCTTGCTGTAACTCGCAAAGCCAGAGCGTCTGCTCGCCTACCTGCGCCTCGAGACGAACCGTCAACACCACTTCCTTCAGCTCAGGCCCGAGGTCATTGACGCTCGTGTTCAGGTTCATGTTGATGGTGGGCGCGGTGTTCTGATTGGGCACGCGCGGGCCATTCGGAGCCTCGAACGACACGTCTTTCAGATACACGGCTTGCGGGGCGAACTGCGGCGCGTTGGGGTCGACTGCCTGGCCATTGGCAGCAGGTTGATCGGACATCGAAAGCTCCTGGTTGATGAATCTGGGTTCTAACTGTTCGAGCCGAGTAGCGGGTCGAGGCCGCCCGCCCGGTCGAGTGCACTCAAGTCGTCATAGCCGCCGATATGGCGATCTCCAATGAAAATCTGCGGCACGGTGCGCCGCCCGCCGCTCCTATGGAGCATCATTTCTCGCTGCGTCGGATCCTCGTCGACTTTGATTTCACGAACCGCCGCACCCTTGCGTTTCAGCAATGCACGCGCGCGATCGCAATAGGGGCAGTATGTGGTCGAATACATCACGACATCGGGGCTCATGCTGAC
>CBJNAT010000007.1:0-16940 GCA_966434585.1 uncultured Gammaproteobacteria bacterium
CCGGATCGCCTTAAAGTCGACTCGTCACTCTGCCGGCCGGTTCGAGCCCATTGTCGTAGCGGGATGCGTCGTTGCGGTGTGGGTTCATCGCTGTTCGGCGTGTCGCGTGGAGGCGGAATGGGTATCAGCGAACTTGGCTACTTGTTGGTGGGTGCGCCCGACGTGGAGGAGTGGCGTCACTTTGCCACCGACGTGATCGGTGCAATGACGATCGATAGCGATGAAGGTGCGCTGTACATCAAGACCGACTTGCGCGCATTCCGCTTGGCGGTGCTGCCGGGCCGCAGCAATGGACTGATCGCGAGCGGCTGGTTGGTGCCGAATGCAACGGCGTTCGCCGCGATTCGCGCAGAACTGGCGGCGGAGGGCGTGGCGCTCGAAGATGGCGATGTTGCGGGTGCCAAGCTGCGATGTGTGCAGGCCTTTTTCGCCTTTCGCGATCCTGCGGGTCATCGGCATGAAATCGCCTGGGGACCCATCTCCGCGCACGAACCGTTCGCTTCGCCGGTGGGCGTCAGTGGCTTCGTGACGGACGGTTTGGGCCTCGGTCACGTCGTGCTCAGCGCAGTGGGCAAAGACTTCGACAACACCGTGGCGTTTTGGAGCAAGCCTGGACGTTTCGAGCTCTCCGACATTCTGCACTTGCCGTTTCCCACGACGGTGGAACGTCCTCGCGTCTACTTCATGCACTGCGCCAATCCCAGGCAGCACAGCCTCGCCATCGGCGAGCTGATGGTGCCAGGCGGATGCATTCACGTCATGTTGGAAGTGAAGACGCTCGACGATGTCGGCCGCTGTCTGGACCGCGCGAGCAAACATGAAGCGAAGATGGTGGCCACGCTCGGCCGCCACGTCAACGACGAGATGGTTTCTTTCTACATGGATACGCCGGGCGGTTTCGCCCTGGAATACGGCTGTGGCGGCAAGCAGGTCGACTGGCGCAACCATGTCGCCTTCGAGAGCACGCGCGGCGATGACTGGGGACATGTTTACGTCGGGCCGACCTGAGTGCATTCCCGGCGCGCTCGTCTGCTTGGCAAACGACCGTCCGGGATCGCCATGCAGCGAAGCCGACCGACATCGCAGTGTCTCGACTTTCCAGAACTGAGGAATCCCTAAGTGAACAGCCAGACAAAGGTTGCGATTGTGACCGGTGCGGGGACGGGGATCGGTCTCGCCACTGCGCGACTGCTCGCCGCACGCGGCGTGGCGATCGTCGCTGTCGGTCGTCGTGCCGAACCGCTGAATCAATTGGCCGCGGAGCTGAAGCCCAAGACGGAGGTTCTGACGGTGACACTCGACGTCACCGCAAAGGACGCATCGACGACCGTCGTCTCGCGCACCATCGAGCGCTTCGGCCGCCTCGACTATCTCGTCAACAACGCGGGCGTGGGTAAGCCATCGCCTTTGCATGAAACCACCGACGAGATGCTGGACCTGTTTCTCGACGTGCACTTGCGCGCGCCTTTCCGCTTTTGCCGGGAGGCCATCGGCGTGATGAAGTCCGGCGCGTCGATCGTGAACATCGCATCTACCTTTGCGATTCTCGGCGGTTTGCGCGGCGGCGCCTACTCGGCGGCGAAAGCCGGTGTCGTGGGGCTCACGAAGCACATGGCAGCGCAGTACGGTGCGCAGGGCATTCGCTCGAACGTGGTCGCACCGGGCGTCACTGAAACGCCGATGACCGCCTACAACTGGGAGAACGAGCGATTCAAGCGCATGAACTTCGAGATGACGCCAATGGATCGGACCTGCACTGCGGAACACGTCGGTGAGGCGATCGTGTTCCTGCTGTCCGACGCGGCGGGATTCATCAATGGACAGGTGCTGGCGGTGGACGGCGGTTGGACCACCACCAAATTCCTGAGTGAAGAAGCACTCACTGCCGAGCGTGTGGCTCGATGAGCGAAATCGGACAAGCCAGCGCGCGACGCGAGATTCACGGCTGGTCGATTCGTCACAATCCGGCTTTGGCATCGCAGGCACGCACGCAGGGATGGTGGCTCGATACCACCATTGCGGAGGCTGCTGCGAGGCTCATTCGCGCCGAACCGGATCGCGTGGTCGCCATCGACGGTTCCCATCGTTTGACGGCCGCGAAGCTCCATGCCGATGCGCTGCAACTGGCGGATGCAATGCGGCGACAGGGACTGAAGACCGGCGATGTGGTCTCGTTCATGCTGCCGAATTGGTATGAGTCGTGTGTCGTCTATCTTGCGGCATCGATTGCAGGGCTGGTCGTCAACCCACTGGTGACGGCGTATCGCAATGCCGAGCTGAGGTTCATGCTCGAGGACTGCCGCAGCCGCATGATTTTTATTCCGTCGACTTTTCGCAAGCACGACTACGTGCAGATGCTGAGCGAGGTGTGTCGCACGCTTCCGCAAGCGCCGCAGGTGATCGTGTTGCGCGGCGATCCAGGTCCGTTCGTCTCTTACGACGAGTTTCGCGCATCCGGCGAAGCGATGGACAATTTCCCGCGGGTCGATCCCGACAGCGTGCGCATGGTGTTGTATTCGTCGGGCACCACCGGGCGGCCCAAGGGAGTGCTGCATACGCATAATTCTCTCAATGCCGACATCGTGCAACTGCATGAGCGCTGGAGCTGCGATGCGCATGCGCGCTTCTTCATTCCGTCGCCCGTGAGTCATATCGGTGGTTCGATCTATGCGTTCGAAATGCCGCTGTTGTTCCGCGTCACCGCCGTGCTGCTCGACATATGGGATGCGGAAGTAGCGGTGGAGACGATCGATCGCGAGCGCTGCACGCACACGGCGGGCGCTACGCCGTTTCTGCAGCAGATATTGGCCGCGGCCAAGAAGCGCGGTTCGCGACTGCCGAGCATGGAGCTGTTCATCTGCGGCGGCGCTTCGGTGCCCCCGTCGCTGGTTCGCGAAGCGACCGAGTGGTTCGAGAAGTGTGTGGTCACGCGGGTTTATGGTTCCACCGAAGTGCCAACCATTACCGTAGGTGCCGTGCAGCCCGGCGATGTGGCGCATGCGGCCGACACCGACGGCGAGATCGGCTACGCCGAAGTGAAGCTCACCGATGTCACGAACGGCGAGGGCGAGATCTGGGCGCGCGCGCCGCAGATGCTGGTGGGCTATTTGCGTCAGGAAGACGAAGCCGGCGCCTTCGACGGCGACGGCTTCTTTCGCAGCGGCGACTTGGGGCGCATCCAAGACGGCAAGTACATTGTGATCTCCGGCCGCAAGAAGGACATCATCATTCGACATGGCGAGAACATCAGTCCCAAGGAAGTGGAGGACGTACTGGTGTTGCATCCGGACATCGCCGAAGTGGCGGTTGTGGGGATTCCCAGCGAACGCACTGGGGAAATGGCGTGCGCATTCGTCGTAGCGCGCAACGATATACAGCTCACGGTGGCCAGCCTCGCCGAGTTTCTTTCCGCACGTGCGGTGGCGCGCTACAAATTCCCCGAACGCGTTGAGCTGCGCGAGTCCCTGCCGAAGAACGTGACCGGCAAAGTCCTGAAACATCAGTTGCGCAACGAACTCGTGGAGTCGGATAAGCGCGCCGGATAAAGGTAAGAACAGTGCGTAGGTATTCGATTGCCTCGATCCCAGGCGACGGCATCGGAAAAGAAGTCCTGCCGGAAGGCGTGCGTGTTCTCGACGCTGCCGCGAAGGTATGCGGCTTTGCGTTGGACTGGCGAGAATTCCCTTGGAGTTGCGAGACCTACAAAAAGACCGGCGCGATGATGCCTGCCGACGGCATCGCGCAGCTCTCGCAGTTCGATTCGATCTTTCTCGGTGCCGTCGGCTTCCCTGGTGTGCCGGATCACATTTCGCTGTGGGGCTTGTTGATTCCGATCCGGCGTGAGTTCGATCAGTACGTCAATCTGCGTCCAGTGCGTTTGTTGCCCGGCGTGCCTTGTCCGTTGCGCGACAAGAAGCCGGGGGATGTGGATTTCTGGGTGGTGCGGGAAAACACCGAGGGCGAGTACTCGCGCATCGGTGGGCGCAGCGGCAGCGGCGAAGATGAGATGGCGTTGCAGACTGCGGTGTTTACCCGCAGAGGCACGGACCGCATCTTGCGCTACGCCTTCGAGCTCGCGCGTCGTTTGGGGCGCCTGCATGTCTCTTCGGCGACCAAATCCAACGGACTGTACTACTCGATGCCGTTTTGGGACGAGCGCTTCAACGCGATTGCCGAGGAATATCCAGACATCAAGACCGACTTGCATCACATCGACATCATGGCCGCGCGCTTCGTGATGCAACCGGAACAGTTCGATGTAGTGGTGGGCTCCAATCTGTTCGGTGACATTCTTTCCGATTTGGGTCCTGGATGCACAGGAACCATTGCTGTTGCGCCGTCTGCCAATCTCAACCCCGAGCGACGCTTTCCCTCCATGTTCGAACCCGTACATGGCTCGGCGCCCGATATCGCAGGCAGGCGTGTGGCCAATCCCATCGGGCAGATCTGGGCGGGCGCCATGATGCTCGAGCATCTCAACGAGCTGGAAGCGGCGACGATGGTGATCAAGGCCATCGAAAGCGTGTTGGAACGAGGTCAGGTGCTCACTCCCGACCTGGGCGGCAAGGCGAAAACGGAAGACTTGGGTCGCGCGATTGCCGAGCAGGTCTTGCGACACCGCTGAGCTGCGCCGCTGCAAGACTTCACCCGTTCTTCTCTCATCCTTTCGTTCGTCCGTTTGAGGTATGTCGGGCGGCGGGCAACAGGTTAGCTTGCCCCCAACAGGAAGCCGTGCCACTTCCATAACCGGCTCGGAGACGGTGAATGTCTACAGCAACTGCATCCTCCTTGAATCAGTCGAACGCGCCCATTCCAACTCGGGAAGAACTGGTTGCTCGCGCACGGGCGCTGGTGCCGCTGTTGCGCGAGCGGGCGGACCGGGACGAGGCGAACCGTTGCGTCGACCCGGATACCGTTCAACGCATCAGGGAAGCGGGACTGTTTCGCGTGTTGCAGGCGAAACGCTGGGGCGGCTATGAGGCCGGGCAGCGTACGTTTGCCGAGGTTCAGATGACTCTCGCCGAGGGCGACATGTCGGTTGGCTGGATTTACGGCGTCATCGGCGTGCACGCGCTGCACTTGTGCTTGTACGACGATCGCGCCGCGCAGGATGTGTGGAGCCAAGACAGCTCGGTTCTGATCGCATCGCCCTACATGCCGGGCGGCAGCGCCAAGTCGGTGCCCGGTGGCTATGAGTTGAGTGGCCGTTGGGCTTATTCGAGTGGCTCGGACCACTGCCCGTGGACGTTCCTGGGTGGCTTCGTGGATGGCCGGCCAGAGGATTACCGCAGCTTCTTGCTGCCGCGCGCCGATGCCAAGATCGTTGACACGTGGTACACCACGGGCCTCGCTTCCACGGGTAGTCAGGACATCGTGGTGGAAAAGGCCTTCGTTCCTGAACATCGCACACACAAGTTCATCGATGGATTCATGCGCAAGAATCCGGGACGGACGGTGAACGATGGCGTCCTGTTCCGCATGCCTTTCATGCTCACGTTCATGCGCGCGATCACCAACAGCCAGATCGGTGCGCTGCAGTCGCTCCTCGATTTGTTCTCCGAATATGCGAAGAACAAAATGTTCATGGGCAGCAAGACGTCCAAGGATCCGGATGCTCAATTCGCGGTGGCCGACGCGCGGGCCAGTATCGACGAGATGAAGAAGAGCATGTTCGCGAACTTCGAGGAGATGGAAGAGTACGCCGCTCGGGATGCCGATATGCCCTTGGAAATGCGGCACCGGTTTCGCTATCAGAGTTCGCGCGTAGCGGAGCGCTGCGTGCGACTCGCGGAGCCACTACTCCAGGTTTCCGGCGGGGGCGGTGTTTACAACCGCTCGCAGATGGGTCGCATCTATCGCAACATGATTACGGCGCGCCAGCACGCCGCATCGCAGTTCCGGATGTACGGTCGTACATACGGTGATCTGCTGCTCGGTGGCCAGGTCGAAGACTTGATGCTGTAAAGCACGCAGAAAAATTCGCGGGGACGCGCCTTCGTCCTGCTGCGGGCCTCTTGCCACTTCATCCGATCGTGCCTGTCGCCTCGGCGGCCGGCGCCGGTGCAAATCCATGCCTCGACAGCCTGTATTGGATCCTCAATTTACGCCGGTGCTGCAGGCCCTGGCTGCCATACCGCCGGTCTCGAGCCGCAGCGTTGCCGATGCTCGCGCCATGTGGGACATGTCTGCACTGGGCGCACCGGAAGCGGTGGCCGAGGTACGCGAACTGACAATTCCCGTGGCGGGAGACCGTATTGCCGCGCGTTTCTACGCGCCGAACGGCAACCCTTCCGGATTGATTGTGTACTACCACGGCGGCGGTTGGGTGGTCGGTAGCCTCGAGACGCATGACATGCCGTTGCGCGCCCTCGCGAACCTGACGGGTGCAGGCGTGTTGTCGATTGAATATCGATTAGCGCCGGAGCATCCGTTTCCCACGGCGCCGGAGGATTGCTACGCGGCGCTGCGTTGGGCAAAGGAACATCAGGCCGAATTGGTCGGCGGCGCGCAACCGCTATTGGTGGGGGGTGACAGCGCGGGCGGCAATCTTGCTGCCGTGGTGGCCTTGCTGGCGCGTGATCGCCACGGTCCGAAGATCGACTGTCAGGTGTTGATCTATCCAACCATCGACGGGCGCTGCGATACACCCTCGTATAGCGAACACGCGTCTGGCGGTTTGCTGACCCGTCAGGACATGCAGTGGTTCTGGAATCACTATGTGCCGGAGCAGGCTCGTCGCCTCGATCCGCAAGCATCGCCCATTACAGCCGAGAACCATCGCGACTTGCCGCCTGCCATCGTCGTGATTGCCGAATTCGATCCGCTGCGCGATGAAGGCATCGCCTATGCCGATCGACTGCGTGCCGCTGGTAATCGAGTGAGCGTGCTGAAGTACGACACTTTGCCGCATGGGTTCATCAGTTATTTGTACTTGGTCGGCGCGGCGCACGCAGCAGTGCGTGAGATCGCGCAGCACACGCGTGCAGCGATCGCCGCTGCGGAGAAGAATGCATGAAACGAGCAGTCATAACGGGCGGCGCCAGCCCCGAAGGCATCGGCTGGGCCACGGCGTTGGCGCTGACCGAAGACGGTTATGAAGTGATCGTCACCGGAGTCTCGAGCGGCGAAGTGCAGCAGACGCCCTCGCACCCATCCATCAAGGCCGTGGTACTGGATGTGCGCAACGACGCCGAGATTGCTGCGTTGTTCGCGGGATTGCAGCGACTCGATGCACTCGTGAACTGCGCGGGCGCTGCGGATCCCAACAGTGAGTTCACCCCAAGCGGGTTTGCGCGCACCGTGGATATCAATTTGACCGGTACGCTGCGTTGCTGCACGGCTGCCAAGCCGCTGCTTGCGGCTGCGAAGGGCTCGATCGTCAACGTGGCGTCCATGTATGCCATTTTTGGCAGCGCGATCACACCGGGTTACTCGGCCAGCAAGGGCGGCGTGGTGTCGCTCACCAAATCGCTTGCCGTTGCTTGGGCGCCGGATATCCGCGTCAACGCGGTGGCGCCCGGTTGGATCAAAACCGGCATGGCGCGTCCCGTGTGGGAAAACCCGCAGTGGGCTCAGGCGCTTACCGCGCGCACGCCAATGGCGCGATTCGGCGAGCCTGCGGAGCTCGCGGATCCGATTCGCTTCTTATGCTCGCCAGCGGCTCGCTTCATTACGGGAGTCACCATACCTGTCGATGGCGGCTACTGCTGCTCGGGCTGAGCGTCTCTATCGTTTGTTCTTGGAGATGACGCATGGGCTGGTTGGCGGGCGATGTCGCATTGATCACGGGCGGTGGATCGGGTCTGGGCCGCGCCTTGGTGTCGCGCTTCATCAAAGAGGGATGCAAGGTCGTCGTCCTGGAAGCGTCTGCCGAGAAAGCCGCCGCACTGACGCGGGATTTCGCGGCGAACATCGCCGTCGTCGTGGGGGATGTGCGCTCGCTGCAAGACAACCAGGCTGCGGTCGAGGCGGCGGTGAAGCAGTTCGGCAAGCTGGACATTCTCGTCGGCAATGCCGGCATCATGGATTACCCCGCCTTGCTCGCCGATCTTCCGGCAGATCGCTTGGACGCGGCATTCGATGCGGTGATGGCGGTCAATGTCAACGGCTACATTCTGGCCGCGTACGCCGCCGCGGCGGAATTGACCAAGAGCCGTGGCTCGATGGTCTTCACCGGTTCGTCCGCATCGTGCATTCCAGGCGGCGGCGGAATTTTCTACACCGTCTCGAAGCACGCCGTCGTCGGTGTGGTGCGTGAGCTGGCGTATCAGTTCGCGCCGGATGTTCGCGTCAACGGCGTGGGACCTGGACCCATGCGCACGGATTTCAGGGGCAGTCGTGCGCTGGGCATGCAAAACACGGTGTTCTCTCCGAGCGTGCCCGAGATCACAGCAGGCCTGCAGAATGTATTTCCGCTGCCGTGCATGGATCCCGAGGACTACACCGGCCTCTATGTGGCGCTGGCGTCGCGCACCAATGCGGCTACTACCACGGGCGAGTTCATCAACGCCGCGGATGGCTTGGCGATACGCGGCCACCTGGCCGTCACCGGGCAAGAGGCGAAGAAGAAGGCCCGCTGATGACAACGCCCGCCGACGCCTCCCTGCCCAGTTTCAAAACCATTGCGCTTGCTCGTAACGGTCGTTTATTGACGATTACTCTGAATCGTCCCGAATCGCTCAACGCGGTCAACTTCGATCTGCATGAGGAATTGGCGGAGGTGTTCACCTTCGCGACAACGGATGAATACTCCGATGTGGTACTGCTGACCGGTGCGGGACGCGCGTTCTCGGCGGGTGGCGATTTGGATCACATCGCCCGTAACGCAGCCAACCCACATCTGTTCGATCGTGAAGTGCGCACGGCCAAGCGCATCGTGTTTGCCATGCTCGATCTCGACAAGCCGCTGATCTGCAAAATGAATGGCCACGCCGTCGGATTGGGCGCGACGCTGGTGCTCTTTTGCGATGTCACTTTCGCCGCCGAGCACGCCAAGATCTGCGATCCCCACGTGGGTCTCGGTCTCGTTGCGGGCGACGGCGGCGCTGCGATTTGGCCGCAGCTCATCGGCTTGGCGCGAGCCAAAGAGTATCTGCTGACGGGGGAGGCGCTCACGGCGAAGAAAGCCGCGGAAATCGGTTTGATCAATCACTGTCTGCCCGCGGAGGATCTCGATGCTGCCGTCGATGCGTTCTGCGATCGCCTGCTCAACGGTGCCAGCAATGCCATTCGCTGGACGAAGATCCTGCTCAATCTCGAGCTGAAGCGCGTGGCGACTGCGGTGATCGATGCCGGCGTGGCGTATGAGTCGGTGGCGGTTCGTACCGCCGATCATCTCGAGGGCGTGCGAGCGTTGCGTGAAAAGCGCAAGCCGAAGTTCGGTCGGTGACCTAGAGCCAGATCAGATCCGGAACACTCTCGTTGGATTCGATGTCGGCGATGGAAACGTATTTCCCTTCGGCATACACGAGCGGTCGGCACTTGCCGTACAAACGTACGGATTCGACTTTGCCGATGAATATCGTATGACTGCCGTAATCGAATGCCGTATCCACCGTGCAGAACACATTGACCTGCGCGTGACTCAAGTACGGAACGCCTTCGTTGCTCGTGCTCCACGCACCTTCCGAGAAGCGCTCTTCCGGGGGCAAACGTCCGCCGAACGCGCTCGATATCGCAGCCTGATCGGTATTGAGTATGTTCACGCAGAAGACTCTGCCAGCATGCATCTCCGCGTGCATCCGAGCGCTGCGATTGATGCAGACCAGAAGGGAAGGTGGAGTCATCGACACAGACGATACTGCCGTTGCAGTCATGCCCGCCTTTGCGGTGCCATTGGCGATCGTAATGATCGACACTGAGACCGCAAACCGGCGCATGGCGCCTTTGAATGCCTGGATTACGTCCTCCTCTTGCGAGGGAGCAGCGAGCAAGACCGACTTGCGACTCATCTGGGAACTTCCTCGGTATCGAGCCTTCGCCGCCAAGCTAGCGCTCTCCGGCTATGGCGGAATCGTCCAGAAGGATGGGGCGATGCCGGCCGAATCGCAACAACCCGGTCGATACACCCTCGTCTGGATGGACGAGCGCATTGTCCGGTCACGATTCGATTGGCACGCGCCGACCCGTTATCGCATCTCGGATATCCACCGGATGGTCCATCTCCCGCTCGCTGTTTAGAGGTTTCTCATCATGGCTTCAGATCCCGTCGTCATTGCTTCGTACGCCCGCACTCCCATGGGCGGTTTCCAAGGCGCCCTCGCCTCGGTCAAGTCTACTGATCTCGGCGCAGTTGCCGTGAAGGCTGCGCTCGAGCGTGCCGGTGTGTCCGGCGAATCGGTCGAGCGCATCTACATGGGTTGCGTGCTGGCGGCTGGTTTGGGGCAGGCGCCTGCTCGTCAGGCCGCTCTCGCTGCAGGTCTGCCGCGAGCCGTGCAGGCCACGACCGTGAACAAGATGTGTGGATCGGGGATGCAGGCCGCGATCATGGCGTATGACGCCCTGGTCGCAGGCTCTGCTGGCATCATCGTCGCAGGCGGCATGGAATCGATGACGAATGCGCCGTACTTGCTGCCGAAGCATCGCGGCGGCGCACGCATCGGCCACGATGTCGTCAAGGACTCGATGTACGTCGACGGTCTAGAAGATGCGTATCAGCAAGGTACGCTAATGGGTGTCATCGCAGAAGAAGCTGTGAAACGTTATGGCTTCACGCGTCAGGAGCAAGATGCGTACGCGGTGGAGAGTCTCACTCGCGCGAACAACGCCATCAAAAGCGGCGCCTTCAACGATGAGATCGTGCCGGTCGAAGTCACGACGCGCGCTGGCGTGGAAAAGGTCACGTTCGACGAACAACCGGGCAAAGCAAAGGTGGACAAAATTCCCACCTTGAAACCTGCCTTCATCAAAGACGGTACCTTGACCGCTGCGAATTCTTCTTCGATTTCAGACGGTGCTGCGGCGCTAGTGATCACGCGCGCAAGCGTCGCTGACAAACTGGGCTTGAATGTCGTCGCCCGCGTGATCGCAACCGCTGGCTATGCGAACGAGCCGGGCCTGTTCCCGACCGCACCCGTGCCTGCGATGAACAAGGCCATGGCCAAAGCCGGCTGGACGGTGAAGGACGTCGATCTATTCGAGGTGAACGAGGCATTTGCCGTCGTCGCGATGATCGCGATGAAGGAACTATCGATTCCACACGCAAACTTCAATGTGAATGGCGGGGCCTGTGCACTCGGCCATCCCATCGGCGCATCGGGCGCACGCATCATGGCAACGCTGCTCGCCGCACTGAAGCATCGCGGCGGCAAGCGCGGCGTTGCAGGCATTTGCATCGGCGGTGGCGAAGCCACTGCGGTGGCGGTGGAACTGGTCTGAACGCGTGAGGCTCGAGGAGGCGACAGTCCTGGGCGTGTAAGGTTCGTCCATGCGGACGAGGCCATGCGATGCGCAGGCCTGCACAATCATGACGCCTGCACCAGGCGCCCGTAATGGTGGTGCGCCACTTCCTTTTTGGCGGCTGACGGAGAGTAGCTTGGCTCGCATTCGTTACAAATATGCAGACGGCACTTCGCGCGAAGTCGATGTTCCGGTGGGTCGCAGTGTGATGCTGGGTGCGACCACCAACGGGCTTCCGGGAATCGACGCGGATTGCGGTGGCACGCTGTCGTGCGCGACATGTCACGTCTATGTCGACCCGACTTGGGCAGCGAAACTTCCGCCACCCGATCAAACCGAAACCGATCTGATGTTCGGCGTGGCTGCGGAGCAGCGCCCCAATAGCCGGCTCTCATGCCAAATCGTGATCACCGAGGAGTTGGATGGGCTCGTCGTGGAAGTGCCCAACCGGCAGAGCTGATATGAACGCCTGAGGCGGCAGTCGCCAAGCGCCGCAAGCCGATTGAGAAACCCTTAGAGCGATACTTATGAGAGCTGCCGTGTTCGATCGGCCCGGCCGTCCATTGCAGATCGAGTCGGTCGCTGATCCTTCCCCGGGCATCAATGAGCTGATCGTCAAAGTGCATCGGTGCGGCATCTGCGGCAGCGATCTCCACCTGACGGAGGGTCATGGGTATACCGCGCCGAGCGGCACGATACTGGGGCACGAATTCGCGGGTGAAGTCGTCGCGATCGGCAAGGGCGTCACACGATTCTCGGTCGGCGACCGCGTCGCGGCCATGCCGATCATCGGCTGCGGAACTTGTCGTTACTGCATGGCCGGTACGCCTGCGTGGTGCACCTCCATCGGTTTCACCTTCGGCGGCTATGCGGAGTATGCGTGCGCCAGCGCCGTCACCGCCGTGAAACTTCCTGCCACTTTGAGTTCGGCCGACGCGGCGCTTGCCGAACCCTTGGCGGTGGCACTGCACGGTGTGGCCGCTGCTGGAATGCGCCCTGGCGCGCGAGTGTTGATTCAGGGCGCGGGGCCCATCGGATTATCCGTGCTGTGTTGGGCCAAGCGCCTGGGCGCAGGGCGCGTCGAGATGGTGGAAGGCGTCGAGCGTCGTGCGGCGATCGCGCGTGAGATGGGCGCGGATAGCGTGGCTGCGCCAGTGAAGGTGGAAGAGGGCATGCAAACCGCCGTCGACGCGGAGGCGCCGGATATCGTGGTGGAATGCGTCGGCAGGCCGGGGTTGCTCGGGCAGGCGATCGCGCGTGTGGCTCGTGGCGGCGCGGTCGTGTCGCTGGGCTATTGCATGCAGCCCGACACGTTGGTGCCGGCTTTGGCCGGTAATAAGGAAGCCACGCTGCTTTTTCCGCAGTTATACACGCGGCGCGAATTCGAGTTCGCCATCGAGGTATTGGATCGTGGCGCCCTCGAGCCGGCCGCCATGGTTACTGCAACGATCGGTCTGGATCAGCTTCCCGGCAAGTTCGAGAGCCTGCGCAGGTCACCGGCGGACTGCAAAGTGCTGATCGATCCGGCCCGCAATGCCTGAACCGACGCCGAGCGGCGCCTTGCTGCGCTGCTACTGGAGGTCGGCTTCCAGCTCGGCCGTGAACACGCGAATCATCCGGGGTTCCTTGGCCTTACGCGGCGTGTAAAACGGCGAAAGAGTCTTCAACAGGCGCGGCAGCATCAGCCACGCTATTCTGCGCTTGACAGCCCGTTCGCGTTTCTTGGAGGCCTTGAGCTCCGCGGCTGTCATGTGTTCTCGGTCACGGGCAAGCAGGTGGCTCTGCACCCTGTTCGTGAAACCCGTCAATTGCCGCAGTTGATAGAAGAAACCATAAACGCGCATGAAGTAACCGCCGTGGATGGCATGGAAGACATCGTGGCACACGGTGCGATGTTCGTACTCTTCGAGCAGATGCCACTTCCACAAGCGAGTCACTTCGGGTCGCGCGCCTTCGAGATAGTCGCCAATTTCGTCGTCGAGCCATATCAAGGCCGACGGCGGCCCCATCGTCTCGAAACCTTCGCAATACGCGCATAGGAACCCGAGCGACCGGGTAGCCAGAAGTTTCTCGAATTCGGCTGCGAAGTGACGCTCGAGTTCGACAACGTCGTAGCCGTCTTTGGTCAATACCGCGTTGAAGCTACCGTGCAAGGCATAATGGTTGGCTTCCTGCTTGATGAACATCCGCACGTCCGACACGATCCTCTTCATTTCTGGATCATCGTTCTTGTTCAGCGCGGCGGCGGCTTTCGCCATCACGCGGTTCAGGAAGCGCTCCAGGTGCGGAATCCACAGTGAGCTGGCGTTAAAGTTTTGCGCGAACTCCGGCACGGGAGCCCAATGCGCGGGAGTTTGCGTGAAGTCGCAAATGGGCCTTCTGACTTTCATAGTGGCGTTAATATTCCACTACTTTGGGTGTCGGTAGTCGTCCTGTCGGAGTATGTCAGGACATCGGTAACACGGTTCACTTACAGATCTGCAATGAGTTAGCGACAACGGTCTGCGTCGCCGCTCTAACCCGCATGACGGTCTCGGGTGTGCCTCGTCAGGCAAATCATGCCGCCTGCGGCACCGCGACTGCCGTAGCGTTCGTACGTATGAAAGATGAGCTAAAGAATTCGCGTCAATCTGCAGTTGCCCGAGCATTGCTGCAGAGACTTCCCGCTGACTGCGTGCTGTGGCGCGACGAGGAGTTGCGACCCTACGAATGCGATGGCCTGTCGGCGTTTCGGCAAGCGCCCATGCTGGTGGTATTGCCGCATGACGAGCGGCAACTGCTGGCTGCATTGGCCGTCTGTCGTGAGCTTGCCGTGCCGATCGTGCCGCGTGGCGCTGGCACGGGGCTTTCGGGCGGCGCCATGCCGCATGTCGAAGGGGTCGTGCTGTCATTGGCGCGATTCGATCAAATTATCGAGATCGATCCGAAGGGGTGCATGGCGCGCGTGCAATGCGGCGTGCGTAATCTGGCCGTTTCCGAAGCCGCGGCGCCGTATGGCCTTTATTACGCACCCGATCCCTCTTCGCAGCTTGCTTGCACCATCGGCGGCAATGTCGCCGAGAACTCCGGCGGTGTGCACTGCTTGAAGTACGGCCTGACCGTGCACAACGTGCTGGGTATTCGTGGCTATACCATGGACGGGGAGCCGATAGAGTTGGGTGGGCGCGCCTTGGACGGTCCCGGTCTCGATTTGATGTCACTGGTGCTGGGCTCGGAAGGCATGCTGATGCTAGTGACCGAAGTGACGCTCAAGTTGATCCCCAAACCGCCCGTAGCGCAGGTCGTCATGGCCTCGTTTGACGATGTCGGTAAGGCCGGCGAGGCGGTTGCCGCCATCATTGCGGCTGGGATCATTCCCGCGGGCCTCGAGATGATGGATCGCCGCGCGACAGCCGCCGTCGAGCCTTTCGTCCGGGCGGGTTACGACTTGTCGGCCGAGGCCATTCTGCTGGCCGAATCGGACGGCACCGCCGAGGAAGTGAGTGAGGAGATTGCGGCGATTGAGCATGTCCTGCGCAATGCCGGTGCGACCGCGACCGCCGTATCGAGCAGCGACGCCGAACGGCTGCGTTTCTGGTCGGGACGCAAGAATGCATTTCCCGCCGCGGGGCGGGTGTCTGCGGATTACTACTGCATGGATGGCACGATTCCACGCAAGTGTCTCGGTACGGTGCTGCGGGCCATCGCGGAGATGGAACGCACCTATTCACTCAAGTGCATGAACGTCTTTCATGCCGGCGATGGCAATTTGCATCCACTGATTCTGTTCGACGCCAATATTCCCGGCGAATGGGAGCGGGCGGAGCGGTTTGGCGCTGACATTCTAGAACTATGTGTCGAGCTCGGCGGCACCATCACCGGAGAGCACGGCGTCGGCGTCGAGAAGATCAACTCGATGTGCGTGCAATTCTCACCGGCCGAGCGCGCTGCATTCTTTGCGGTCAAGCAGGCCTTCGAGCCGCTGGGGCTGCTCAACCCAGACAAGGCCATTCCGACGCTCGCGCGCTGCGCCGAGTACGGCCGCATGCACGTGCATCGCGGACAGTTGGCTCATCCGGAACTGCCGAGATTCTAACGTGACCGTCCTGCAAGACTTAGGGGCACGGATTGCCGAGGCCCATCGACGACATGCGCCGCTGCGCTTGCGCGGCGCGGGCACGAAGGATTTTTACGGTGAGCGTCTCGAAGGCGACATTCTCGATCTGCGCGCTTACACGGGTATCGTGGACTATGAGCCGTCCGAGTTGGTGGTCGTAGCGCGTTGCGGCACACGTTTATCCGAACTCGAAACGCTGCTGGCGGAACATCAGCAGTATCTGGCCTTCGAACCGCCGGCCTTCGGTGGCGATCCCACCATGGGTGGTGCGATTGCCGCGGGTCTGTCCGGTCCGCGGCGTCAGCGTGTGGGTGCAGCGCGGGATTTCCTGCTCGGCGCCGTGTTGCTGGATGTCAATGGCGAGTCGTTGCACTTCGGCGGCAAAGTCATGAAGAACGTGGCCGGGTACGACATTTCGCGTTTGTTGTGTGGGTCGCTCGGAATATTGGGGCCCCTCGTCGAAGTGTCGATCAAGGTATTGCCGCGGCCGCGTGCCGAGCAAACCGTGTGTTTCGAGATGACCGACCGCGATGCTCTGAACGCCTTCAATGACTGGAACGGCGAGCCACTACCCATCAGTGCCTGTGCATGGTTCGCCGGCCGCGCGTATGTGCAATTGAGTGGATCCGAGTCGGCGTTGCGCACTGCGCGCGAGCGTCTGGGCGGCGAGTTACTCATGCCGGATACGGCAGCCGCGTGGTGGGATGGCGTGCGGCACCAGACGCATCCTTTCTTTCGCGACGCGACGAACCTATGGCGTTTGTCGGTGCCCGCGACAACTCCGCCGTTGGCGCTGCCCACGTCGCCCTTCATCGAATGGGGCGGCGCATTGCGGTGGTATGCATGCAATCAGCCGGCGGCGGACATTCGTGCGATTGCAGTCGTCGCCGGTGGTACGGCAACGCATTGGCGCGGCGAGGACAGCGGGCAGAGGTTTCATCCACTGAATCCCGGTGTGCTGCATTTGCATCGGCAGCTCAAAAACAAATTCGATCCGCACGGGATTTTCAATCGCGGCCGCTTGGTGACGGACTTCTAGACGCTTCGCATGGAAACTCGCATCGCTCCTCATCTCAGGTCCAGTCCGGAAGTCGCTCGCGCCGAACCGATTCTGCGTGCCTGCGTGCATTGTGGTTTCTGCAACGCCACCTGTCCCACTTACCAGTTGTTGGGCGATGAGCTCGATGGACCCCGCGGTCGCATCTATCAGATCAAACAGGTGATGGAAGGCGCCGCAGCGACGCGGGTCACGCAACGACATCTCGATCGTTGCCTGACCTGCCGGAACTGCGAGACGACCTGTCCATCGGGTGTGCGCTACGGCGAGCTGCTGGACGTGGGCCGAACGCTGGTAAACGCGCAGGTCAGGCGGCCGCTACACGAACGTGTTGCGCATGCGGTGCTCCGTGAGACGCTGACACGGCGTTGGTTGTTCGGCTTCGCGTTG
>CBJNAT010000008.1:0-16543 GCA_966434585.1 uncultured Gammaproteobacteria bacterium
GGTGGCATCAACATGGGCAGCGCCTGTGTCGACAGGCTGGCCAGTCTCGGCGCGGCAGTCGTTGCGCTCGATCTCAACGCAGCGGCTGCGAAGGTCGCGGCCGATTCGGCAGCGGCGAAATGGGGCGTCACCGCGTCGTCGCTGGCGGCCGATATGACCGATTACGAGGCCGTGCGCAATGCCGCGCGTACGGTCGCCGAACGCCATGGTCGGCTCGATATCTGGGTGAACAATTGCGGGCTGCCCATGACGTATGGCCGGTTCCAGGACGCCAAGCCCGCGGACCTTCGCGCCGATATCGATGTCAACCTCATGAGCTGTCTTTATGGCGCGCATGCGGCGCTGCAGATCATGTTGCCGCAGGGCAGCGGACGCATCATCAACTTCGCAAGTGTGGCCGGGAGCATCGGTCGGCCGGAGTTAGCGGCCTATAGCGCGGCCAAGGGAGGCGTGATCGCGTTCACGCGCAGCCTCGCGTTTGATCTGCGCGGCACAGGCGTGACCGTAGCGGGCGTTTCGCCGGGCCTCACCATCGGCGCGTCACTGGCTGCGGTGTTGCGCAACGCGCCGCCCGAACACCTCAAAACGGTTGTCGATGCGATGGATCGCATCCCGGCGAATCGCGCAGGCCTCGCTGAGGAAGTGGCAAACATGGTTGCGTTCCTGTGTACCGAAGCCGGCGCCTACGTCGTCGGCTCCACATTGCCGGTCACTGGCGGCATGGGCGAGTAAGCACGCACAGGCCCATCGAGAAATTCCAGTCTGGCGTGGCAGCCGGCACGGCAGGCGCCAATAGAGGAGAAGGCGACATGAATGAACGAATTCAGATGATGCTCGATCACTTCGAAATTCGCGAAGTGATCGAGGCCTATGTGCATGCCTGCGATCGCGGCGATCTCGACGGTGTGAAAGACACCTACTGGGAGGACAGCTACGACCATCATGGCCCGATCGCCGGTCCGGGGTACCAATTTGCCAAGGATTGTTTGGATTCGCTGAAACAGTACTGGACCAGCTGCACGCACATGCTCGGCCAGTCTCGCATTCGCGTCGATGGCGATCGCGCCGGGGTGGAGACCTTCTATTTCGCGTCGTTGACTCGTGATCAGGATGGCGTCGCGATGCTCGATCTGCAGGTCGGCCGCTATATCGATGTGATGGAGCGCAGGGACGGCGTGTGGCGCATCAAGGATCGGCGTTGCACGCAGGAATGGACGACCTCGATACCCGAGGGGCAGGGCTACATGAGCAATCCCGCGTTCCTCAAGGGCTCGCGCAGCACAGACGATCTGGCTTACAAGACACTGTCTCTCGAGAAGGGCCGTTCACGGATCGTGCGGGCCCGCTGAGACATCGTGCATACGGCAATCGTAGCGGTCCGCGGCTAAGCCGCGGTTTTCCACAACGGCAGCTCTATGCCGCGCTTGATGCCGCAGTAGCGACGCGCGGGTTCAACGGTTCGAGAGGATCAGATCGCTGGCTTTCTCGCCGATCATCATGGCAGCCGCGTTCGTATTTCCGGAAACGATGCGAGGCATGATCGAAGCATCGGCAACCCGCAACCCTCGAATGCCGCGTACTTTCAGCTGCGGGTCGACCACGGCTTGGTCATCGACCCCCATCGCACACGTTCCAACTCCGTGCCAAAGACCCTGGCCGGTATTCGCGGCGTAGTCTGCCAAGGCTTCATCATCGTCAAACGTTGGATGATCCCCCAGGCGATCGAGGATCAGTGTTTTGAGCGCGGGTTGATCGGCGAGTCGATAGACCAGTCTCATCCCTGCAGCGATGGTGCGGCGATCGTCCGGAGCGCTGAGACAGTTCAAGAGGATCCGGGGTGGAGATGCAGGATCCGGGCAGGTTGCATGGGTATCGCCGCGACTCTCTGGCCGCAGCTGACACGGGGCGACAGTGAGGCCCGCACACGCATCGATGTCGCCGGTTTCGGGATCTGCCGATGCCGGCACCGCATGGAACTGGATGTCGGGCCGATCGATCTCGGGCCGGGAGCGCACAAAGCCGAGCACATCGCTCGGCGGTGCAGTCAACAGTCCGCGACGCGCCCATAGGTACCTGCCGATCTCCAAAGCCATACGCGGACCTCGGGCCAACGTATTGAAGGAGCCTGCATTCGGGCGAACGCGAAATCTCATCAGGACTGCGAAGTGGTCCTGCAAGTTTGCGCCGACGCCGGGGAGCACATGCTTCGGCGTGATGCCGGCTGCGGAGAGCAGTTTGGGATCGCCGATGCCTGAAAGCTCGAGTAGTTGGGGTGAATTGATAGCGCCTGCGCACAGGATGATCTCTCCTCGGCAACTCACATCGCGTTCTTGTGTGCCTTTGCGTAGGCGCACACCGGTCGCTCGCCCATCCCGCAGCAGCAGTTGCGTGGCGATGGTGTTGGTTTCGACGCGAAGGTTCTTGCGACACATCACCGGGTGTAGGTAAGCCGCCGCTGCAGAGCGCCGCCGGCCCCGATGCATGGTCACTTGTGCGCGTGTAAAGCCTTCCTGGTTGCCACGATTGATGTCGGCCACGACTGGAAGGCCGGCTTGCGCGGCTGCTGCGAGCACGGCGTCTGAAAGGCCATTGCGATCGACGTCTGAAATCGTCAGTGGACCGCCTGTGCCGTGAGCCTCATCGCCGCCGCGGCACTGATGCTCCGCACGCATGAACAGAGGAAGCACATCTCTCCAGCTCCAACCTGTGCACCCAAGCTGCGCCCAGCCGTCGTAGTCGGCGCTTTGCCCTCGCACATAGAGCATCCCGTTGATCGAGGAGGAGCCGCCAAGCACGCGGCCTCGATAATAAGGAGCGATCCTGCTGGTGACCGCGCCACCCAGATGAGATGTGTAGCTCCAGCTCAATCGCGGCTCTGCGACTGCATATCGATAGCCGGCGGGGATGTGGATCGTCAGGTTCTGAACGATGCGTCGCGGATTGTGCAACAGGCGATCATCTTCCCCCGCTTCGACCAGGAGAACGCGCTTGTCGGGAAGTGCGCTCAAGCGATTGGCGACAACGCAGCCCGCGGAGCCGGCGCCGATGACGATGTAGTCGAAGTCCATGCTACGAAATCCCAACGGTGACGGTATCCCGGCCCGACCGCAGAATACGGCCCGGAAGCGCGCCGGTGAATGCACCGCTGCGGACAATCGGTGTGCCGTTCACGATCACGTGCTCGACGCCGATAGCATCGCTGAAGAGTCGCGCATGGCCGCCGGGAAGGTCCTTGCGACTGTATATCGGCCCGGCAGCGATGGTGGCGTGATCGAACACGACGAGGTCGGCGAAGTTGCCTTCGCGCACGATGCCACGATGCTGCAAGCCGAAAATGGCGGCAGGCAGGCCCGTCAGTTTATGAACCGCTTCCTCCAGCGACAGGATCTTGCGTTCGCGTACGCCTTCGGACAGCAGGTGCGATGACAGGGCGAAGGTATCGATCATGTCGAGGTGAGCGCCTGCGTCGGAGCCACCGATCAGCACCCGCGGGTCGCGCCACGCCGCTGCTCGCATACGCCAACTCTCGTCATCGACGCCGTTCAGCACGGGCATGAAGCGGGTCTGCAGATCCTCATCGATCGCCAGATCGAGGAGCGTATCGAGCGGGCTCTTGTTGAGCCTCGAGGCAACGGTTCCGATCAGCAGCCCGTTCAACGGCCGGTTCTCGGCACGCATCGTTTCGACGATCCGCCACTGACTCCAGTCGCTGAGAGTACCGAACGCCCCAGCCGTCGGAGATTGCATCGCATCGTTCATTTGCTTGCGTGTCGCAGGATCAGCCAGTTGCTTCCTGCGTTCCTCGTGGGGCAGCGCCATCACGTCCCGCCAGCCGGGAAATGCATCCAGGACCATGCCCGCCGCGAACGTCAGAACGAGTGAGATCGGACGAACCGCCGCAAGCGCGATGACCTTCCCGCCACGTTCCGCCGCATGATCGCTCGCTGCGAGCTGCGCTTTGAAAAGTTGTGGAACGCGTGATTCGGGAGAGAGGAGATTCCAGTTGAGCGAGCGTCCCGCGGCACGCGACATCGACGCCATGCGTTCGAGCACAACTTCATCGAATGGTCGGGACAGATCCGCAACCATCTCGAGGAACGTGCCTTCCGCTTGCCCAGCGACTGCTGCGAGCGCGACGAATTCGCGCGTATCGGCATGGCGCGACGGCACGGGCGCGCCGTTCGCGTCGTTGTGCGTGGGTGACATCGTCGTGGAAAAGCCAAGCCCGCCTTCGGCGAGTGACTTCGCGAGGAGTGCCTTCATTGCATCGAGCTCCTCAGGGGTCGCATCACTGCCAACGGCCCGCTCACCCATCACCGTGCGGCGCAATGCCGAGTGGCCCACGAGAAAGCCTGCGTTGATCGCAAGCTTGCCGTCGATGCGATCGAGATACTCGCCGAACGATGTCCAGTTCCAGGGCACACCTTGCTTCAGCGCATCGAGCGGCATGCCCTCCACGCGCGAGAGCATTGCCTGCAGATAGGCGGCATCATCGGACCGACCGCTCAGAGGCGCGATGCTGAAGCCGCAATTGCCGCCGATCACCGTGGTGACACCGTGATTGCTCGACGGCGTGAGCTTGGGATCCCAGAAGACTTGCGCGTCGTAGTGGGTATGGACGTCGATGAAGCCGGGTGCAACCACGAGACCTTCCGCATCGATTTCCGTAGCCGCCTGCTCGTCGACTTTGCCGACCTTGACGATGCGGCCGTCCGCAATCGCCACATCCGCTCGAAAGCCCGCTCTTCCGGTGCCGTCTACGACGGTGCCATTCCGTACGACGAGTTGAATCATTGACGCGGCCTCGTTGATGGGTGTGATCTCTCGCTCAGCACCCTAATTTGCCGCCATTCGGTGCTCGACGACTCGTCCGTGAAGCCTAGGTCACGCGCATCGACGTATTTCGTCTTCGAAGGGAACGCGCAATGAGGGGCGTATCGCCCGTCACTGAAGCTCAACAGCTGACCGATGACGAGATGGTCGGTGTGCTCGCTCGCCCGTCGCAGCGCTTTCAGCGTCCGACGTTGGCTGGTCTCAGTGATAGGTGTTTGCGGACGAGGGCCATGAGCATGGCGTCGATATCGCTGACAATATCGTTTGCGCCGGCATCGAGACCAATGCTGGCCGCCAGGGAGATGTGCCCCACCTGAAGCATCAGATGGCCCAGATTGCGCGCGGTCGTGGCCGCGAGCGCGCTGTCGATGGCGCTGAGCCACCCTGCTAGGGATCCGGCGATGCGCTCGTTGTGATTGCGGTAGATTTTTGACAACGCGATCGAATCGCCCATTGCGTCCAGCACCGGAAGAAGGTCGGCCCGGTCGAGATAGATGTCACGAATCCTCTCGTGGAAGCGATGGAGGGTGGCCTCAACATCCTTCCAGTTTCGCGGGGGCGCATCGTGCTCCAGCAGCCTCATTGCGCCTTGCACATCCGCCAGCCAGTCTTGAGCCATGCTTAGAAGGATGGCCTCCTTGTTTGGAAAGTATTGATAGAGAGAGCCGACGGACATGCCGGCGACTCGCGCTATCGCGATGGTCGTCAGATTCGCATAACCCTGTTCCCGCATCAGCCGGCGCGTCGCATCGAAAATGCGCGCCACCATTTCCCTCGATCGTGCCTGGATCGGACGCCTGCGAGGTTTGATCGCGGTGTGCGGAGTTTTTTTTGAGTGGTCGTGCATGGCTGCCCTAGGAAGGAAAAAAGCTTGACGCTCCCGTGGAACGCGAATATATATTCGCATTAAGGTCGAGGCATAAGGAAGATCCGGATTTGTTTCAATGACAGGGCATAGCTCGAGTGACTACGGAAACAACAGATCATCTGCAGCTTAACTACACGCGGCCCAGTACGGTTGTTTCCTCGGTCATTATCGCGGGCGCATCGACGGTCATGGTCGGTTCGATGCCGCTGTTCGCCAGCCTGTTCGTCGAGTACTTCGGCTTCACACTCAGTCAGGCGGGATGGGTGCTTGCGGTCGAATCGATCGGAATCGGCGCGGGGACCGCGCTGGCATTTTTTCTCCTTCCCCATATGAGGTGGTCGAGACTGGCGCTCGGGGCGGCGCTGCTAGCGATCGTGGCCAATCTGGCGAGCCCCTGGGCTTCCGGCGTGACGACATTGGCGCTGCTGCGCTTCTCGTCGGGACTTGGAGCGGGTTTGCTCTATTCGACTGCGATCGAGGCGGTCAGCCGGGCACGGCAGCTTGGCAGGGCCTTTGGCGGCGTGGTCGTCGCCCAGAGCGTCATTCCGGTCATCAATGCCGCAGCGCTGACCTGGATCGAGCGCGACGCCGGCCTCAGGTCCGCGATTGGCTCGATGGCGTTCCGGTTTGCTTTATGTGTGCCGCTAGCTTTGGTGCTGCGCGCGTCCATGCCGCAACGCGCCGCCGACCCGACGCCATCCCGAAGCGCGCATCCGGGGATTGGCCGCGAACGCCGCGGGCTGTTGTCGCTGCTCGGCCTGTTGCTGTTCCTGACGAGCATCTTTGCCTTCTGGAGCTATGCAGAGCAGATAGGCATCGAACGCGGGCTCGCTGCAGCAAGCATGGGGCACAGCATTACCGTGGCCCTCGCCGCCGGCGCCGCAAGCGCAGTCATTGCGATGTTGTGCGGCGACCGGCCTGGCCGAGTGAGGATGGCGGCCCTGGCATGCGTGATGGTGCTTGCAGGTGTGTTGACCGCGGCCAACGCAAGCAGCGTCTTCCTGTTCTGTTTCGGCTTGGCCTCGTTCTGCGCGGGATGGTCGCTTGGAGTTGCCTATTTCATGTCAATGACCGCATTTTTCAGCTATGAAATGACAATTGCGCGCTTCATTCCGGGCACGCAAATCTTCTCGGGTTTCCTTGGCCCAGCGCTTGTTGCCGCGCTGATTGGCGGCGGCGTGTCGCTGTCGGCTGCGGCTGGCACGGCAATAGTGCTGGCACTCGCCGCCCTGTTGATCTGTTTCGCCGTGGCCCGCTCGCCCGATCCTGTTGCCTCCGGTCCTTTGGCCCTTACAGCGGCAAATCACCCCGAGGCGCACTCATGACGGCGACCAGCATGGAAACGCGCCTCGCCTTTCTGTCCGCCACCGAAGCGCTGGCCCTTTTCCGAACGCGCGAAATCTCGCCCGTCGACTTGCTCGATGCTCACATCGAACGTATCAACCGCAACGATCGCCTGATCAACGCGATCAGCGAGCAGCGCTTCGATGCCGCCAGGGCAGAAGCGCGAGCGGCGGAGGATGCCTATCGCTCGAGCGGCAAGACCTTGCCGGCGCTGCTTGGCATCCCAACTTTGCTCAAGAACGAGCACACCATGGTCGGTTTGCACACGACCTGCGGCTCCTATTTGTTGGGCGACGAGCCCGATGCCGTGAACGCGCCAGTCGTCGAGCGGCTGCTGGAGGCGGGCGCCGTCATCCATGGCCAGACCAACGTCCCTGAGTTCTACCTCGCGACCTTCACGCGCTCGAAACGCCATGGCATCACGCGCAATCCCTGGAACCCTGCGATCACGCCCGGCGGCTCATCCGGCGGAAGCGGCGCGGCGCTGGCAGCGGGCATGACGGTTCTGGCGACCGCATCCGACATTGCCGGATCGGCGCGAATCCCCGCGGCCTATTGCGGAGTGGTTGGCTTGAAGCCCAGCTATGGCCGGATCCCGGAGGGCAATTTCTTTTATGCGCTGAACCCGTACAGTCATCCCTGCTTGATGACGCGCTCGGTTGCCGATGCGGCTCTGCTATTCAACGTCCTGAACGGCCCCCATCCCGCGGACCCGGCGACGGTGCGGCCGGCGATTGTGACTAGTGCCGAGCCCGCCGATGTGCGGGGCGTGCGGATCGCGCTTTCCTACGATCTTGGTTGTTTCAAAATCGGAGAGGATGTCCGGCGCAATACACGCCGCGTCGCCGAAGCGCTGCATAAATCTGGCGCGATCGTAGAGGAAGTTGCGATCGAGTGGCGCGGACAGACCCTCATCGAAGTCTTCACCCACACGCTGGGCTTTCTGCTTCGGCCAGCACTGATTGCGCAGATCGCGGGACGCGAGGATCGGGTGAACGACTATGTACGCAGTTTTCTGCGCAAGACGGACGGAATCACGCCGGAAATGTTCTACGAGGCGACGGTGCGGATGGCTGAAATCCACACGGCTCTGCGCAAGGTGTTCGATCATCACGACGTGCTGCTGTGTCCGACCGTGGCAGATGCGGACACGCCGGCCGAAGGAATGGCAGACGCACATGACAATCTGTCTCACAAGTCACTGACCTATCCCTTCAACCTGATGAGCAGGCACCCTGTTCTGGCCGTGCCGTCGGGCCGTGCCGATAATGGCGTGCCCACAGGCGTGCAGATCGTCGGGCAGACCTTCGATGAGCCCACAGTGTTGCGCGTGGGCGCGGCAATCGAACGGCTGCTGCCTTGGTCGTATCCCGTCCTTCAACCGTAGCGGTAGGAATTTGTGCCCAGCGCCGGGGCAACATCGCCGCGGCGGCTTCAAGAGGAGAACTAATAATGTCAACCACTCCTGCGCCTTTCACAGCCTATCGGGCGGACCGGTCGCGCGTCGCGCAATTGAACCAGCGCGAACTGGAGCGATTCTCGGCGCGAACCGGCAAATCGAGCGCGCTATTGAAGCGCGCGCGCAAGGTCATGCCGGCGGGCACGCCCATGTCCTGGATGGCCGGCTATTACATGCACCCGCAACTCTATGTCGCGGGCGGCAAAGGCTCGCGCTTCTATGACGCGGATGGCAACAGCTACATCGACATGAACGTGGCGGACCTATCGGCCACGCTGGGTTATGGCATTCCCGCCGTCGAGGAAGCGATGGTCCGCCAGTTTCGCAACGGAGCCCATTATCTGCTGCCCACCGAGGACGCAGTGGCAACAGCCGAATTGCTCGAACGGCTGATGGGTCTGCCGTACTGGCAATTCACTCTGGCGGCGTCGGGCGCGAATACCGAAATCATGCGCATTGCCCGGCACATGACCGGCCGGCGCAAGATGGTTGTTTTCGAGGGCAAGTATCACGGCCATATCGAGGAAACGCTCGTCAAGCTCGATGGCGGGCACAGCGTGCCCGAGTATCAGGGTCTTTCCGGGCGCCGTGCGGACGACACCATCATTCTGCCGTTCAACGACCTCGACGCGCTGGCGGCGGTGCTCGAGTCCCGCGAGGTCGCGCTGGTGCTTACCGAGCCTGCATTGACCAACTGCAGCCTGGTGCTGCCGGACCCCGGTTATTTGCAAGCCCTGCGCCGGATCACAGCCGCAACCGGCACACTGCTGTGCATTGACGAATCGCACACGTTTTCCTTCGCTTATGGCGGCCTGACCAGGCTGTGGGGTCTCGCTTCCGATTTCATCACACTCGGCAAGGGCTTCGGCACGGGGCTGGCCTTCGCGGCCTATGGCATGACTGCTGCGATCGCAGATCACGTCGAAACCCATCTCGACATTTTGCATCGCAAGTCCGGCATCGGTCTGGGTGGCACGCTCTACGGCAATGCCTTGTCGATGGCCTGCGCGCGAGCCGTGCTGGAACATGTGCTGACCGAAGACGCATTCACGCGGATCAGCGCGCTCGGGTCGCGCATGGCCGATGGCATAGACGCGATTTGCCGCGACCTTGGTCTGCCGTGCCGCGCCTTCCGGATCGGGCCGCGCTCGGGTCTGTGCCTGACTGCGGAACTGCCGCGGAATTATGCCGAAGCGCGTCTCTCGATGGATCTAGACATGCTCGACGCTCGCCGCGCCTTCATGGCGAACCGGGGGTATTGGGACTGCATCGTCAGCGCCGGGCCGCAGGCGTCGTTCGCGCACAGCGAGAAGGAGATCGACGGGTATGTCGAGCTCATGCGCAACTTCCTGGTCGAGTTGCAGGGCTAGCCGATGCCACAGAAGAGAGAAGAGTTGGAGTCAGTCGGACCGGCTGGTCATATGACCAACTCAAGAACGCCGGCCAGTCGGAATAACCCACATCACCCAAGGGGATTACACATGAACATGCGCACCACGCTTTCGCTCACAGTTTGCGCACTTGCGGCCGTCACGCCCACGCAAGCTTCCCTGGCAGATGAGAACGATGCCGGCATCGTACTCGAGGAGATCACGGTGACCGCGCAGCGGCGCGACCAGAACATGCAAGACGTGCCGCTCGCCATCACTGCTTTGACGGGAGACGGCCTCAGGGACCAAGGCCTCAAGACGGTCGATCAGATTGCCTCGACCATTCCGAATGTGCAGATCCACAACGACAAGGGCGCCGGTGTGCCGAACTGGGTGGTGCGCGGCGTTGCGCTGTTCGACTACAACACGAACAACAATCCAGCCACGTCGATCTTTGTGGATGATGTGTATCAGAGCTCGACCGTCATGGGCGGCGGCGCGTTGTTCGACTTGGAACGCGTCGAAGTGCTGAAGGGCCCGCAAGGTGGCTTGTATGGCCGCAACACGACGGGCGGCGCCGTACAGATCATTTCCAAGGCACCCGCACTCGACACCAAGGACGGCTACGTCTCCGTCGACTATGGCCGCTGGAACACCTATCGTCTCGAGGCAGCGCAATCGCTGCCGCTATCTGACAGCGGTGCATTGCGTCTCGCGGTCACCGACGAGGGCAGCGATGGTTGGCAGCGCTCGCTCGCGGGTGGCAAGGACGGGGGAGCCCCGGACCGCAGCGCCGGCCGCGCGCAACTCTTGCTCGCGCCGAGCGATCGCTTCACCGCGCTCGTGAAGTTGTTCGGCGCACGAGACCAATCGCGCACTCCATTGGCCACATCGAATGCCGCCTACGGCGAGAATGACTTCTGCGCACCCGTGCTGAGCGGCCAGCTCGATAACGACTCGTGCGTGAACTTCGCGCAGATCAACAACTTCATCGTCGGTAACGACACGGCGCTGCCCTCTTCTGCACAGTCAGGCCACGGCCGGGTGGTGATCAGTGAGCCCATCAACCGCCTCGACAATAAGAACTGGGGTCTCACGCTCAAGCTCGACTATGCAGCCGATTTCGCGACGCTGACCTCGATCAGCGCGTACGAGGATTTTCGCTTTGCGCAGGTCTATGACTACGACGCCACCAACCTGCGGCTGGGCAACCAAAGCGAACAGGCCGATATCGAGCAGTACTCGCAGGAGCTGCGTCTGCTGTCGGCGAACGACGGGCCGCTCAAATGGCTGGGCGGCGTGAGCTACGCGGAAGTGAAGCTCCGCGATCACAAGGTCTTCGACATTCGCGACAACGCCGCCGTGTTTCCGCCGTTCGAGGCGCTAGGCGTCGCCGATCCCAACGACGCTTTGCTCGACGTGCGGTATCGGCAGAAGACACGCTATGCATCGGCTTACGGTCAGCTCGATTACGCCGTGACGGATGCCGTGAACGTTTCCGGGTCGCTGCGTTACTCCTGGGAGAAATCCGAGTATCGCGATGGCGGCGACGGCTTCCCCGCCGCCGGCGTCGTCCTGCTCGAAGATCTCAACTCGACTTATAAGCTCGATGACCATCTGTCCGGCAAGGTCACAATCGACTATCACCCAGTGGATGACCTGATGCTCTATGCATCCGTCGCGCGGGGTTACAAGTCAGGCGGAATTTTTGGCGGCTTCCCGCAAGAGCCCGCGGACGTGACGCCGTATAAAGAAGAAATCGTCTGGGCTTACGAAGCAGGGCTCAAGTCGACCTGGCTGGAGCGTCGACTGCAGGTCAATCTCGCCGCCTTCCATTACGACCACAGCGACCTGCAAGCGTTGACGACGCTACCCAGCACGCTCACTCCGGGGCAGTTCATATTCCGCCTCACCAACGTGGGCAAAGCGAAACACGACGGCATCGAGCTGGAAACCAGTTTGCGGCCGGTGCAAGGGCTGACGCTGCAGGCGTCGGTTGCCTACATCGACGCGAAAGTCACGAGCAGTGACCTATCGCTGTTCACGTTCGATAACCAGCAAGAGTCCTGGGACGGGCGCCGCATCGACTTCGCGCCGCGGTTCAGCACAACGCTGATGGCGCGCTATGAGCAAGAGTTCGGCGATCGCCTGATGGCCGCTGCCCAATTCGACTTCAATCACCGCACCAAACTGGTCGACCCCTCGACGCCAGTGGACACCGCCTTGCGAGGCATCGACGGCTACGGCCTGTTGAACGCCCGCCTCTCGTTGGCCTCGCTTGCGAATCAATGGGAAGTCGCTCTGTGGAGCCACAATCTACTCGATCGGCACTACGTCGCGGACAAAGCGAACGACGGTTGGGGCAGCTACTATCAGGTCGATGGGCAGCCGCGTACGTACGGCATCAGTCTGCGCAAATCCTGGTGAGTGGGAGCGCTTGCGCGACAGGTTCAGTGCTCGGGCGAGAACAGCGTGGTCATGATGGCGGTGACGTCCAACACGCCGATGATCAACACATACTCGCCGAGCACCACACCTCGCCATGCGGGCACGGCTGAGCTGCGTCCCGCAATGGCGGGCCCGTAGCGCCATCTGTTGAGAGCGGCCAGGATCATCAGCACGACGAACCCAACATTTTCGCGAGCAGCAGCAAGCCGTAGCTTTGAGTGAAAACGCTCCAGCCCTCGACCAGCAGGAGCGTCATCGATGCGCCCGCGATGAAAATCCACGGTGGGCCACCAGCCATTCCAGCAAGATCATCGTCAGGTTGGAGAACGACATTTTCCCGTGGCTTGGGAAGAAACCCATCGGCTCTATCGCAGGGCTCTGACATTCTCAGTTGTTTGCGACGCATCGAAGCAAGGGGAGCGCTCTACCGCGCATAGAGCGCACCAAAACTGCGGGCAGGTATTCCGATATGCGGTGGTGACAGGACGTGCCGTTCGTGATCCTTGCGGGGATTTGCGCGGTGCCTTGGCGCCGGCGAGGCACGAGCACTACGCCTCGATAACAGAGCCTAAGCAGATAGGTGCGCTCCTGCGGGCCATCGACGGTTATCAAGGCTCCTTCGTCGTGCGCAGCGCGCTGTGACTTGCCCCGCTCGTTTTCGTGCGCCCTGGAGAACTGCGAGCAGCGGAGTGGGAGGAGTTTTCGCTCGAGAAAGCGCAGTGGAGAATCCCAGCTCAGCGCATAAAAGCGCGCGTCATGCATGTGGTCCGCTTGCCATGCAAGCTATAACGATCCTCAAAGAACTCCAGCCGTATGCCGGCGATGGCGGATACTTGTTCCCGAGTATCAGGACCAGAAGCAAGCCTTTATCGAACAACACACTCCTTGCGGGGTTTCAATACCCACCCGAGCACGCTATCTCTCCCGTAACCGTTGGAAGTCGTTTAGCCCTGCTTCGGTTGCTCGCATGCCGCTTGCGGGCTGCGCGATCGTCATCACCTATGTTGTTGCGGGGACGCTTGCCTCCAAAGCATTTCCCTGAGAACAGGTGTGTCTTTCGTGCGTGTGTGGGAGAATTTTGAGTTCACGCTGAAAGCATCCCCGCGTGATCAGTCTATGGGCTTTCGCATTGGCCAAGTTTTGAGCTGTTACCGTCGCTGTTCGGCGGATTTTTCGGAGTTGAATAGATGCCGAGATCGAATAAGAAAACTAAGGCCATCGTGCGTCGGCCATGGGCCAAGGAGGACCTGATGACATTGAAACGCCTTGCCAAAGAGGGCGCTCCGGGCACCCGGATCGCCAAGGTACTGAAGCGAACTGCGGGTGCCGTGTACCAACAAGCCGCCCTGAAGCGCGTGAAGCTGGCTGGCAAATCACGTCCAATGAAATGACCGCGCGTCACGGGTCGGGGGGCAAGCGCTCGGCTCAATCACGGTATTGTCTTCTTGCAGGAGCGCCGGTTTATCTCTGTATTAGAGATCTTGCGAGTCACAAGTACTTGCCACGTGCTTATGAACAGGGCGGTTAGCGCGACACCTGCTCAGCCTCTGTGCCGCACTCACTTGATGGGCGCATCTGGCTCACGGAATAGGCTGACCACGCCTGCGATTGCCTTGCGACCCCAGCGCGCCAGAAAGACGAGCACGCTACGAGCATTTCGCTACTTCAACAGTTGGTCGAGCAACTCACGAGGGTCGACCCCAAGCACACGCGCAATCTCGATGAACTCGATCACGTCGACGCGTCGTTCGCCGGCTTCGATTCTACCCACGAACGAGTTGGGACGCTTGAGGCGCTTGGCAAGATCGCGTTGGGTTAGCTGTGCTTCCTCGCGAGCCGCGACTAGGACGTCAATCAAGCGGTGATGGCCGCGGCTGCGGAGTGTCTTTCGAAGGGTTGTGCGCGCCATGCACAGTTGCTCTCAAATTGGGAGCACCTTTCATAAAGCACCAAGTGTCTTGCTCTCATAATGCGAGCAGACTTACACTGCCTCTCGGACTACCAGCGGAGGGTGAGATGCTATTACTCAGCAGACGGGCGGGCGAAGCCGTGATCATCGGCAGCGGGGTGAAGGTGGTCGTTCTTGGGGTCAAAGGGGGCCAAGTGCGACTGGGAATAGAAGCTCCCAGAAATGTTCTCGTTGATCGCGAAGAGGTGTACAGACAAAAGCAGCGCCGTCGAGCGCCCGGATATGAGAAGGCGGAACCTCTGCCACAACGATTCTAAGCCTCGGTTTGCGCCACGGACACGGTGCAAATCGTCGGATTGATTGTTGTCTTGCCGTGCGACATTCGGGGGATAGGACAGGAATGCGCTTTCGTACTGCTTCAACCAGCCAAGGCAGTAGCTGAGGATGAGGCTGACCTGTCCGCTGCGCGTTAATTCAAATCTTTATCAGTTCCGCTCTGTAGCTGGGTCCTCCAGTCGCGCTCCTCCGACAAGCTCATCTGATCGCGATCATCGCGAGGGCCAGTTCGAGAACTCATGGCGATATAGCAGCCGCAACGAGGATGCGCTGCTGATGGGTGCCGCGGCACGCGGACGCGAACGTTGTTGGATCAATTGACAACATATGCGCGCCGTCCGTGGGCATGTTGTCCAACATGCTGGCGAAACTACTGTTCCGCAGACGAGTAGTGCTCGCACAGAGCGAGTTCGCAGAGCTGGTGCTGTGGCGCGTTCCCCAGCCGGTAAAGGGAAGTGCACACAGCTACAAATACCGCCGCTATGGGTGGTCACTTCACCCATTCGGCGGCAGCAAACCCGTCGGCATCCGGTGTCTGTTGGACGGTGACGCCGGGGAAAAAGTGCGCTAGTTCGGGCATGGTCTCGCCGTGCTGCTGATAGGTGATCTCCGGCTACAAGAACGGCAGATCCGAGATCACGTCGTTGCACAAGTGATGGAAAGATCGACGAATCAGCGAGGAATATCGTGCAGCACCATAGGGCGGGATCAGTTCGACGGGAAGCGAACCGAGAGCAAAAAGGGTGTTGTTCAGGCGCCGCTGGACGGGACCTGCGGGTCGGATTTCCGCGACTCGATTGACGAGCGCCGAGAGGACCGCGCCCATTTCGAAGCGAGCGCCCAAGCGCGGCGCGCAAGCCTGGCGGCGTGATGATCACTGCGAGAGCGATGAGTGAGACCCAGCGCAAGCAGGCCGGCAGCGAAAGCATCGACGCGCTGTTTCAGTTCAGCGTACGTCCGACGAACCATCGGGATTGAACAAATTGTTTTCGAAACCGACGCGCACGTGTCCGCCCAAAGCGATCGCCGCGCCCATGCAGCGCAACTCCGTTGCTCCAAACGCACAGAGCGACCAAGGCCATTCATGAAGTGGGTGTGGAGAGAACGTCTGGAGCGGTGTAGTCGCGATTTGGTCGCCCCGGTGCTGCAGGCGCGTTCGATCGGCGAGATCGCGTACAGCTGGGGATTCAGCGACGTCGCTCACTTCAGTCGCGTGTTCCGGCAGCGCTTCGGGATGCCACCGCGCGACTGGCGTAAACGCGCGCTGACTCAATGTGCCGGATCGAATTAGCCGCTCGCACGCCGGCATCGTGCGGGCGTGAAAGCCGTGAGTGAAACGGCTTTCTGGCGTGCTCAATGGCTAAGCCTCACATGCCGACAACGGGTGAGGTCCTCCGGCAACCGAGTCTGACGGGGTGCGATTCTTCACGCCGGGTATGTGCGATACCTGGGTACGCCAGGTGACGAGCGCCTGCCCAAGGGCCAAGCACAGGGTTTAGCGGTGGGCAGCTGGACGGGGGGGGGCGGCGATCCGAAGTTCGGCACGACCGTGGGCCGGCCCTATCGGCCCGGCGATTGCGAACGCGATCTATCGCGTGACCGGCAAACGGATCAGGAGCACACCGCTGCGCAAGCAGGATCTGCGCTGGACGTGATGAACACGCTGCGTGCGAGTGTGCGGGCCGCTGCTAATCACCGTTGAACGCTGGAGGACGCCGCTCCACGAACGCACTCAGCGCCTCTTTGAAGTCGTTCAATTTCATGAGTCGATCGTAGTTCTCTGCGCGCGCCGCACGCGAGTTGCTGAGAAAGTCGTCCGTGAGTCCTTCACGCATGATGCGTTTAGTCGCTCTCATGGCCGCAGGTGCGTTACGTGTAAATCTGCGTGCGAAATCATGCGCTACCGAGAGTAGCGATGATTGATCGACAACTTCGCGCGCCAAGCCCCACGCCAAGGCAGTCTTCGCGTCGATCGG